>JAJZYH010000055.1 GCA_021798195.1 Thermoplasmata archaeon | reverse complement strand
TTCATGTGGTTCAGGACCAGGAGGCGCACGTCGGCGGGGGCGAGGGAGCTCCGGGCCACGGCGCGGCGGATGACCCGGCCGAAGTTCCGGAGGGAGACCGCCTGCATGCGGCCCCGGAACTCCGCGGGGGGCATGAGGTTCTCCAGGTAGACCTGGCCCGCGCGCTGGTAGGGGGGGTAGAGGGGGTGGCGGGCCCCTCCCCCCCGCTGGAGGGTGGCGAGGGAGAGGGACCCATCGCTCAGGAAGTCGGATCCCAGGATGACGTTCTCGTCCCGGTCCCGGGCCACCACGACGGCGACGCCCGCGTCGGCGAAGTTGTCCATCCAGAGGCTCGCGGGATCCCGGGGGCGGACGAGGCGGGACTCGGTGGAGGCGCCCACGAGGAGGATGGGGCCGCGGGCGGGCTGGGCGGTGAGGAGGTCCTTCGCGAGGGAGAGGCCGAAGACCACCCCGGTGCACATGCTGGACATGTCGAAGGCGAAGGCCCGGGAGAGGCGGAGCCTCTCCTGGAGGTGGGCGCTCATGAGCCACACGTGGTAATCCTTCCACTGGGACCCCACGTACACCACGAGCTCGATGTCCCGGGGGCGGATCCCCTTCCTTCGGGCCCGCTGGAGCGCCTCCTGGGCGGCGGCCGCGGCGAGGTCGGAGGGCATGACCCGGGCTCCGCTCACGTGCTTCTCCCGGAGCCCCTGCTTCTCCGTGACCACGGAGAGGGGGACCCCGAAGCGCCGGGCGATGGCCCTCGCCGGGACCACCTTCGGGGGGATGGAGAGCCCGTAGCTCACGATGCCGGGCTCCCCCATTCAGGGCACCTCCCGGACGGAGCCGTCCTCCTCGGGGGCGGGCGGACGGGTGAGGAACTCGGTGACGGCTTCGTCGAGCTCGTCGGCGCGTTCCAGGAAGAGGAGGTGGTTCTGGTCCCGGAACAGGAGGAGGGAAGCGCGGGGGAGGAGGCGGTAGAGCCGGAGCGAGTTGGTCCAGGGGACCACCCGGTCCCGGGTGCCGGCGACCACGAGGGCGGGCCGGGGGAAGGCGCGGTCGGATCGGGTGGCATCGAACCCCTGGGCGGAGAGGGCCTGGTGCATCCACTGCTCCCGGGGGACGGGGGCGGCGAGCCGCTCGTCGAGGAGGGATTCGAGGAGGGGGCCCCGCGTGGCGGCGAAATCGGGGGTGAGGGCGAGGAGCATGGTGCGGCGGAGCCGGTCCCGGGGGGATTCCTGGGGGAGTTCCCGGGCGAGCTCCTGCCAGGTCTCGGGAGGCATGGGGGCGGAGAGGGGCCCTCCGGCGGAGGTGGAGACGAGGACGAGGCTCTCCACGCTCCGGGGGGAGAGGGCGGCGAGCGCCTGGGCCACGAAGCCGCCCATGGAGACGCCCAGGACGTGGGCGCTCTCCGCGCCCGCGTGGCGGAGCACAGCGAGGACGTCCTTCGCGAACTCCTCCATGGAGGAGGGGCGCGGGAGGGGGGTGCTGGGGGGGATCCCCCGGAAGTCCACGGCGAGGACCCGGAACCTCCGGGAGAGGTGGGGGATCTGGAAGCGCCAGCACCAGGGGCCGTAGCCCAGGCCCGGGAGGAGGACGAGGGGGGGTCCCGTTCCCGTGGCCTCGTAGTGGATGCGGGCTTCCTCCCGCGGGGCGAACGGCATCTTCAGGATCACCCCTCGGCCGCCGGAGGCGGTTCGGTGAGGGGAGGGGGCTCGGCGCCCTCTCCCAGGTAGGCGCGGCGGACGCGGTCGTCGGCGAGGAACCTCTCCGGAGGGCCGGAGAGGACGATCCGGCCCGCCTCGAGGAGGTGGACCTCCCGGGCGAGGGGGATGGTCTGGAGGGCGTTCTGCTCGGTGAGGAGGACCGGGAGGTCCTTCGCGATCTCCTGGATGCGGCCCAGGAGGTCCCGGACGAGGACGGGGTGGAGGCCCGTGGTGGGTTCGTCGAGGAGGAGGAGCCGGGGCTGGGCGGCGAGAGCGCGGGCGATGGCCACCGCCTGCTGCTGGCCGCCGCTGAGCTGTCCCGCCCGCTGCGAGAGGATGGGGGGGAGGCCGGGGAAGATCCGGAAGATGGTCGCGAGGGTCTTCTCCCAGTCCACCGCCTCGCCGCGCCGCCGGGCGAGGTCGGCGCCCAACCGGAGGTTGTCCACCACCTTGAGGTCGGTGAAGAGCCGGGCCCGCTCGGGGCTGGTGGCGACCCCCTGGAGGGCCACCTGGTGGGCGCGGAGGGTCTCCAGGGGGACCCCATCGAGGCGCAGGGAGCCCGCGACCGGCCGCAGGGTGCCCGCCACGGAGCGGATCAGGGTGGACTTCCCCGCGCCGTTGGGGCCCAGGACGAGGGTGATGCCCCGCTCCACGCGGAGGGAGACGTGCTCCAGGACGGAGGAGCCCAGGTAGCCGGCCGAGAGGTCGCTAACCTCGAGGAGCATGGCCACCTCCCAGGTAGGCGGCGCGCACGGCGGGGTCGGCGAAGAACCGGGCGGGGGAGCCGGAGAAGATGGTGCGGCCCTGGTCCAGGGCCACCACCTGGTCCACGAAGGAGAGGGTCTCCAGGAGGCGGTGCTCCACCACGATCATGCGCATGCCGTCCCGCTTGAGCTCCTCGAGGCTTCCCAGGATCCGGCGCGCCTCGTCGCGGCTCAGGCCGCCGATGGGTTCGTCGAGGAGGAGGAGTTCGGGGTTCACGGCGAGCGCCTTGGCGAGCTCGAGGCGCTTCAGGTCGCCGAAGGAGAGCTCCCCGGCCCTCCGGTCCCGGACCGGTCCCAAGCCGGTGAGGGCGAGGATCCGCTCCGCATCCACGGAGCCCCGGACCCGGGAGAAGAGCTCGATGTGCTGGGCCACGGTGAAGGAGCGCAGGGGGCGCACCACCTGGTAGGTCTTCACCAGGCCCCGGTGGACGATGCGGGCGGGGGGGAGGCGGTCGATCCGGGCGCCCCGGAAGCGGACCGCGCCCCGGTCGGGGGAGAGCTGCCCCGCCACGATGTTGAGGAGCGTGGTCTTTCCCGCGCCGTTGGGCCCCACGAGGGCGAGGGTGCCGTCCGCGAGGGAGAAGGAGACGTCGGAGAGGACGTGGTTCCCGCCGAAGGACTTGGAGACGCCCTCCACCTCGAGGAGGGCGCTCATGCGGCCTCCTTCCGGAGGAGTCCCAGGAGGCCCCGGGGGAGGAAGAGGACGAGGAGGATGGCGGCGCCGGCGAAGAGGAGGAGGGTGAGGGAGCCCATGGTGAGGTAGAGGTACTGGGAGAGGAGGATCACGGCGTACCCGGCGAGGGCGGCGCCCAGGATCTCGCCGGTGCCGCCCAGGATGGCGATGAGGATGGGGAAGAGGAGGAAGAGGAAGCCGAAGGCGTCGACGCCGGCGAAGGTGGTGGTGAGGGCGTAGGCGCCCCCCGCGAAGCCCACCACGCCGTTTGAGAGGGTGAAGGCGGCCACCTTGTAGGGGAAGGAGGAGATGCCCTGGGACTCGAGGACCTCCTCGTCGTCCCGGATCCCGCGCAGGACGAGGCCGAAGCGGGATTCGCGCAGGAGGTAGAACCCGGTGAGGAAGAGGGCGTTGGCGCCGGAGAGGAGGAGGAGGGAGTCCTCGAGGGTGGGGGCGAGGAAGGGGAGGCCGTAGTAGCCGATGGTGGGGAGGCCGAAGGTGGTCCAGAAGGCGAGGACGATGTCGGTGCCGATCAGGGGGAGGAGGAGGGAGAGGAAGGTGAAGAAGGGGCCCCGGAGGCGCAGGGTGGGGAGGGCGAAGAGGCCGCCTCCCACGAGCCCCACGCCGAAGTCGAGGGCGAGGAGGGCAGGGATGCTGTGGAGGCCGTGGTAGACGAGGTAGCCCGTCGAGAAGGCGCCCAGGCCGAAGAAGAACGGGAGGCCGAAGTTGATGTACCCCGTGAGCCCGGAGGAGAAGTCCCAGGCCACGGCGAGGGCGATGTAGAGGCTCGCGAGGATGAGGGAGAGGGTGAAGTAGGGGGAGCCCAGGAGGTCGGCGAGGAGGGCGAACGCGGCCATGACGGCGAGGGTCGCGAGGTAGAGGCGGGAGCGCAAGGTGTGTCCCGCGGCCCGGACGAGGCGTCGGAGGGAGGGGGAAGGGAGGGGGTCAGAGGCCACGGTGGTTCCCCCCTCCCATGCCCTGGGGGCGCAGGACGATGAACGCGATGGCCACGACGAAGGCGACGATGTCGGAGATGTCGTAGGGGGTGAGGTAGAGGACGGCCATCTGGCTGAAGGAGATGAGGAAGGCGGCGGGGAGGGTCCACTGGTACTTCCCCAGGCCGCCCACCACGGCCACCACGAAGGCGATGACGAACGGCTCCACCCACATGGTGGGGGTGACGACGCCGGCGGGGACGAGGAGGACGGCGGCGACGCCGATGATGGCGGAGGAGACCAGGACGACGACGAGGTAGACCCGGGCGGGGTGGATGCCGAAGAGGGAGGCGGTCTCGGGGTCTTCCGCGGCGGCGCGGATGACCCGTCCATAGGGGCGCCACTCGATCCAGGCCCACAGGAGGGCGAGGAGGGCGAGGGAGACGAGGGCGGAGAGGAGGAAGACGGGGCTCACGGAGACGCCCAGGACGAGGAGGGACTGGGTGGGGGCGAGCCCGGGGATGACGAGGCCCACCTCGCCCTGGAAGAAGTACGAGAAGAGGTACTGGAGGAGGAGGGCGGTGAGGAGGGTCCCCAGGAGGAAGCGCATGGGGTCGGGGGCGTAGCGGGAGAAGAGGAGGAAGACGGCGGCCCCCACGAGGACGGAGATGCCGATGGCGAGGAGGGCGGCGAGGAGGATCTCCCAGCGCCACTCCACGGCGAAGAGGTAGACCATGTAGGCGGTGACCATGTAGAGGGCGCCGTAGGCGAGGTTCAGGACGCGGGAGACGCCGAAGACGAGGGTGAAGCCCAGGGAGATGAGGGCGTAGTTGAGCCCGAAGAGGGCGCCGTAGACCGCGATGGAGGAGAGGAGGAGGTTTCCCACCACGCGCGATCCCTATCCCGTCATAGCACCACGGTGAAGTTGCCGATGAGGGTTCCGGTGGGGGTCTGGAAGTTGGAGAAGGAGAGGGGTTTCAGGGAGGTCCAGACGAGGTAGAGCTTCCCGTCCTTGTGCCACTGCATGGCCACGGCGGGGACGCTGGGGACGGGGGAGAGGGAGATGAGGAGCCCGTGGTTCGCGGAGAAGGCGATGCGTCCCGCGGGCCCGGTGTAGTTGGTGGCCTCGAGGTACGGGATGATCTGGTTGTCGTTGAGGCTCTGGGCCTTCTCGATGGCGCTCGCGAGGTAGTAGAAGGAGGAGTAGACGAAGCCGTCCTCGAAGATGGGGTTGAACCCGAACTGGGCGGTGAAGTTGTCGTAGAAGGGGATGGAGGAGGGGGTGAGGTTCACGGGGAGCATGGGGCCCCAGCCGAAGTTGAGCTCGCCGTTCGCCGCGCCGTTCGTGGCGGTGTAGTAGTTGTAGGTGGATCCCTCCATCTCGCCCATCACGTCGGCGCCCATGAGGAGGGGCTCGGTGCCGTTGGTCCCCGCGTCGGACGACCAGTCGAAGGCGCCGTAGTTGGAGATGAGGAGGGGGGTCTCGGTGCCGGCGGCGAGGATGTAGACGGCCTGGGTGTTCAGGGAGGCGAGCTGGGAGAGGAGGGAGTCGTAGGAGCCTCCCGGGGGAGAGAGGGGGAAGTAGTTGATGTAGACGGGGTTGAAGCCCGCGGCCTTGAAGGCGCCATAGAGGGGGGACCCGGAGCCTCCGGTCCCGATGAGGGGCTTGGTCCAGGCGGCCTGCTCCCCCAGGACGGCGATGTTGGTGACGTTGGTGGGGATCAAGTGCTCCTTGTAGGCGAGGAGGAGGTAGACGGGGAGGGCGCCGTACTGGGCGCCCTGGCTGGTGGAGTTCACGAACCCGTTGAAGATGTACTTGTTGGCGGAGTAGTCCTCTCCCACGAAGGTGGAGATGGCGGGGTCGGCACCGAAGGTGATGTAGATGGTGTGGTACTGGGCGGCGATGGGGAGTTCGGCGTCGACCACGTCGCTCCGGTAGCCTCCGATGAGGAAGTTCACATGGTCCTGGGTGATGAGGGCGGTGACGCCGCTGATGCCGTTGGAGACGGGGATGGAGGGATCGGCCTCCTCGGTGTCGTAGGTGACGAGCTTGAAGCTGTAGTGGGTCCCGTTGATGGTGACGCCGCCGTTGGCGTTGATCTGGTTCACGGCCATCTGGGCGGAGTCGAGCATGTTCTGGCCGATGGGGGAATTGAGGGGGAGGGGCATGCCCACGAGGATCTGGTCCTTCGTCCCGGGGGCCACGTAGTACTCGTAGTAGAGGACGCTCGCCACGCCGGCCACGATGAGGATGACCACCACGATGACGGCGGCGGCCTTTCGGGAGAGCCGCTTCGCGGGGGGCTTCGCGGGAGAGGCGGAAGGGGGGCTCGCCGGTGGGTTCGCCGTATCTGAAATATGAACCACCTTTCAGGTTGATGCCCTGCCGATACTTAAACCCCGCACCCCGGCCTTCGCAGGCGAGGGGCGGGATCCTCGGGGAGGTCCCATGGGCGGCAGTTCCACCGGGGTCCGTGTGCGTCCGGGGGGGGCGGAACGCGGAAGAGCGCCCTATTCCGGCGCGAGGCTCCGGAGCTCCGTCTCGGGGATCTGGAGCTGGGCGGCGATGAGCTGCGGGGAGAGGGTGGGGGAGTGGGCCCGGACCTCGCGAACCACCTG
>JAJZYH010000054.1 GCA_021798195.1 Thermoplasmata archaeon | reverse complement strand
TTCTGCAAGAACCATTGAACCCACCTCTGTGGAACCCGCTTGCCGACCGGGAGGTTCATCACCCGCATTCCCAGCAGGGACAAGAACATGATCGGGATAGCCTTCCCGATAGGCATCCGGGTGTCGGGGTCGTGGGCCCAGACCACAGGCATCTCCCGGATCTGATGCCCGGACTTGTTCAGGTGGTAGAGTAGGTCGATGTCAAATGCCCGGTTCGTGAGCGAGATGCAACGAAGCGTCGGGGCGAGGACGGACCTCCGGATGAACTTCGCCCCACACTGTGTGTCCCGGACCGGGAGGAACAGGAGTGAACGCACCAGGAAATTCCAAATCCTCCCTGCGAAAAGGTTGAAGGTCGGCTCCTGCCTTAGAACGCTGCTTCCCCGGAGCCACCGGGAGGCCACCACGCAGTCCACGTCCTTGAGATTCTGGGCCAGTTCGATGATCTTGTCCGGAGGGATCGGACCGTCTGCGTCGACGTACCCCACATAGTCGAACCGGGCCTCCTGAAGACCTTGCAAGATGGCCCCACCCTTTCCCAACTTGCGAGGGAACTGAAGGACCCGGACGCCTCTCGAGGCGTACTCTAAGGCCACCTCTGCGGTCCGATCAGAGACCCCATCGACCACCACGATGAACTCGAAGGGGTCGCCCCTGGCCTCCAAGGGAGGAAGATAGCGGTCCAAGGTCCGGACCAAGCGGTCCTCCTCGTTCCAGGCCGGAATGACGATAGAAAGTCCTTCCACCACTTGCCCCGGTTTCGTAGGCCTTCGGGGCGATATAAACCAACTCCCAGCAGTGCCCGGGCGGACCCGGAGAACCATGATGACTTTCCGCAGTGCCCTTTCGCCCTCTAGTGTCCCTGTCGGATGCACACAGGGCCGCGCGGCTGGACCCGGTTCCGCATCGTTGAAATAAGAGAGACGTAGTTGTACACTCGTGCGTTTTCTGGTGACCGGCGGCGCCGGCTTCCTCGGCAGCCACCTTGTCGACAAATTGTTGATGGATGGGCATGCAGTAACCTGCCTGGACTCGTTGGTCACCAGCCCCCGGACGGTTCTCGACGACCACATGCCCTACCTGAACGGACTGGCTCAGGGCATGTTCCGGATGGTACGGGCTGACGTGAACTCCCTGGACGGGGCTGCCTTGGAGCTCAAGGACGTGGACGTGGTTTGCCACCTCGCCGCCAATGCCGATGTGCGCGGAGGGGTGCGGAACCCCACCCTGGACGTGAGGCAGAATCTTCTCGGCACCATGAACGTCCTGGAGGCGATGAGAAAGTTTGACGTCGCAAACCTCATCTTCACTTCTTCCGCGGTGGTCTACGGAGAGCCCACGGTCATCCCTACGCCCGAGGACTACCACGGCTCTCAGACCAGCTCGTATGGGGCGAGCAAGCTGGCGGCCGAGGCCTTGATCGAGGCTTACTCGAATTACTACGGCTTGCGAGCGCAGGTCTTCCGGCTGGTCTCGCTCATCGGCGAGCGTTACAGCCATGGGGTCGTTTTCGATTTCGTGAAGAAGCTTCAGGCCGACCCCCGAATCCTGGAGATCCTCGGGGATGGCCACCAACGCAAGTCCTACCTCTACGTGAAGGACGCGGTGGAGGGCCTCACCCTCCCCCTGACTGCCTCTCCCGCGTGGCCGGGCAAGGTCGAGGTCTTCAATCTGGGCCACCAAGAGACCCTTGAGGCCACGACCGTGGCCGACATCGTCTGCCGGGAAATGGGGCTCCGGGGAACCACCTACCGGTTCACCGGTGGGAACCGGGGGTGGGCCGGAGATTCCCCGCTCGTGCTCCTCGACACCCGCCGGATCCGTCGCCTGGGCTGGACCCCTAGGGTCCGGGTAGAGGAGGGGATCGTTCGGACCGTTCACTACCTATTGGAACACCCTCAGTTGCTCGAAGAGCGGTCCGCCGGGGGCCCCGTGCCACCGCGGTTATCGTCCCTGGAGAGCGTCCCATCCGAAGGAGTCTACGAGCCTACCCAAACCGGTCCGGCACTTCCGAACTGACAGGGGCCCGGACCCTCCGCGGCCGTCGAGGGGGCGGGCAGGGTTTTACGGGGCCCGTGGGTCATCAGGGGAGGTGAGGTCGTCTCTTCAAGGAACTCGCGGGCCCCCCGCCGGGCAAGGCCACCGAGCCTAGCATCTGGTCGATGCCCCCATGGAAGTCGTGCACCTCCACCATCACCAAGATCTCGCTCTCCTTCACGCCCGGCTGGGAAGCCACCAGACGGTCCAGGTCATCGTACGCCGCCATGGTGGGGAGAGCGGTCACCATCGCCACCTCCATCCCGGCCTCGGGGGGGCTCTCGATCAAGATGAGGGAAGGGAGCGTCAAGGGGTAGTGCTTGCGCACGAGGGCGACAAGCTCATCCCGGGCCTGGGAGGAGCGCAGCTTCGCCTGGACCCAGACCACCGGGTTGGCCAAAGCGCGGAAGTTGAATACCGGGATGAACCAGACAGACCAATCGCGGACCAGGTGGGCGTACCGACGGGTCATGGTGCGCGTAGAGATCCCCACCCGGTGAGCCACCTCGCTCAGGGTCGAGCTGGGGCGGTCTCGCAGGGACCGGACGATTCGGAGGTCGAGGGACGAGAGCTTTCCGCCCGTTTCCGGGACGCGCCAAGGGAGCGGACCTTCTACCTCCGCCACGTTCCCGAGATGCCGGATGAGCTCCGTCCGCCGCTGCAGTGTGGCGGGGTCGGGCGCGATGAGGCCCAAAGTGATCCATGAGCCCAAGAACTCAATCGCAGTGACGACCCCATCCACCAGGCCCACTTGGGAGAGGAAGGCAGGCTTGTCCCGCGGAGACGACAGGCGGACAGACAGCCCTGCCCCCTGCCAACCCAGCATGGCAGGATTGGGCCAGACGGTATAACGCCGAAGGAAGCCGCTCTCCTTCCACCAACGCAGCCGTGCGACGACCGTTCCTCGACCTACCCGGAGGGTCTGCGCTACCCGGTTGGCGTTCAGTCGGGGGTCATGGCCCGCCAGGTTCACCCCCCCATCCCGATACATGGCCCGGAGCATCGCGAGGTCGATCGGTTCCAGGGTGAGGGGCCCAGCGGCCATCGACCTCCCGAACACGGCCCCCCACTTGGGATTTCCTACTTTGGCTGGGCGAGCGACGATTTCGGACAACCGAGGCACCCCCCTTTCGCTTTCTGACAGGCTCGGGGGTGGGCAGATTCAGGAGATGCGGCTCTCTCTGCCTTTCCGATGTCCGCGAACCGCCTCCCCCCGCGAGTGGTCAGTGCACCCAACCTCGAGAGCGCCCCACGCCGGAGCGGCATCCTGCTGGCCCTCCTCGCCGGAGCAGCGCTCATGGTGGCCTACGTGGAGACCATGCTCGTGCCCGCGTTGCCGACCCTCTCCTCGTTCTTTGGGAACGCCCCGTACACCACCGTCGCCTGGGTGGTGTCCGCCTACCTGCTCGTCGGGGTGTCCACCATCCCTCTGCTCAGCAAACTGGGGGACATCTTCGGAAAGCGAAGGGTGATCCTCCTCGTCCTTGCCCTCTACACGGTCGCCATGGGGCTCAACGGTTTCACCCCTCAACTGGCCTCGTTGCTGGGCGTATCCCAGGCCAACGCCATTTACCTCATGATCGCCACCCGCGGCCTCCAAGGGGTCGGAATCACGCTCTTCCCGCTGGCCCTCTCCATGGTCGGCGAGGAATTGCCCCGGGCGAGGGTGGCGCCCGCGCAGGGCCTCATCGCGGCCATGTTCGCGGTGGGCTCATCCTTGGGCCTCTTCGCCGGTGCCTGGCTCATCCAGTCGTTCGGCTGGGAGTTCGCCTACCGCGTGGTGATCCCGCTGGCCGCCGCCTTGACCGGGCTCGCTTTTGTCGCTCTCCCGGAGTCCCGTCACCGCTTGCAGGCCCGGCTCGACGTCCCGGGCGCGACCCTCCTGGGAGCCACCATGGCCACCTTCCTTCTGGCTCTCTCGCTCGCGCCGGACTGGGGCTGGACCGATCTATCTGCGTTCCACCTCGATGGCTTGCCCTGGGGAGTGCCGGAACTCCTGGGACTTTCCGGGGTCCTGGGCTTCGCCTTCTACCTCCGAGAGACCCGAGCGCCCGAGCCGGTCATCCTCCTGTCCCGTTTCCGGGAGCGGGGCCTGGGCCTGAGCCTGGTCATCATCCTACTCGTGGGCATCGCGATGTTCATCGGGTTCGTCACGCTCACGGTCCTGGTGGAGACCCCCGTCGTGGGGCTGGGACGCACCCTCTTCGATTTTGGCGTCCTGAGCCTCCCCACCACCTTCTCCATGCTGGTGGCTGCCCCCTTCGTGGGGCGGGGGATCGCCCGGTACGGACCCCGGCCCCTGGCCCTGCTGGGCTCGGGGCTGGCTTCCGCCGGTTTTCTGCTCTTGTGGGCCTCTCACACCAACTACCTGACGGTAATGGTCTTCGCTATCCCGACCTTCGTCGGGTTGGTCTGCCTCATCATCTCCATCACGAACCTGGTGGTGCTGAGCGCTCGAAGGGGGGAAAGCGGGATCCAGACCGGGCTCGTGGAGATGTTCCAGGACCTGGGGTCCAGCATCGGCCCGATCGTGGTGGCGCTGGTGCTGGCCAGCTTCACTACCCACTACAACTTCCCGGGGGTCGGGGCCCGCGGCAGCGTCGCCCTCACCCTCCCCTCCGCGCTAGGTTTCAACCTCCTCTTCGCGATCGGGGCGACCCTCACCCTTGCGATCGGTGGCCTAGTGGCCCTCCTGCGCGATGTCCCTGCGGTTGAGTCTGAAGATGTCTTGAGTCAGGGTTCTCGGCCGGTATCGCCGGACGCCCTCTCCCCCTCGCAGACGTGAAATGAACTCAGAGGGCGTGGCCCCTGGACGCGGCTCTCTCCTACTCGTACGGGGTTCGGGCTTGGGTGCCTCTGGCCACGGTCCCGCGGAAGCGCAAAGGGGACGCTGAGGGGGCGATCCGCGCCTTTGGCGCACGGAGCCTTTGCCCATCCTCCCCAGTCCTCCAAAATCCCTGGCCAGAAGGAAGAGGCGTTCAACCTGCGTCCCAGGCCCAAGAAAGCGTCTACCGGGCGCCGGAACTCCACGACCTTCCGTTCCTGCTGCCTCGGCCTGGAAGAAGATAGATATCCCCCCGGACCCTGTTCTGGCCTCGTGACCACTCGACTGCTGGTCGGTCTTGTCGTGGTAGTCGCAGTGCTCGCTCCCATCGTCGCAGCGGCCTCTCCGTCATCCACGACCCACATTGGAGCACCCTCACCCCTGCCACTCTCCCCGTTGCCCCTGAGACCGCACCCCGGGGCCTCCAGCCCCGCCTACTATGAGCAAGAGGGAGCCACGGTCAGTTCCCTGAACGGCAAGACCACATTTGGGTTCACCTCGGTCTACACCGAGGTGACCCTGCAATCCAGTCCCTATTCCACGGCGTACGAGCTCAACGGGCTGAGCAACTCCGGGGACTGGTACCAAGCCACTGTGGGGGACAACTGGCCTGGATGCCCGGGCTTCGCCCCCCTCTTTGAGTATTGGGCGAACAACCAGACCTCTTCGGCCCCGGTGTGCTATCCCGGGTTCACCTTGAGTGCCGGTGAGCAGGTCATTCTCGGCCTGACCATCTCCACGACACAGGTGTGCATGTCGGTCACGCTGGTCTCGGGAGCGGCATCGATCCCGTATTGTGTCACACCGCCCAACGCCGGGGGTACCGCATTCATTCCCCTCCAAACCGCAGCCAACTCCAACGGATACTTCACGGGCCCGATGACCGAGGTGGTGGACGTGTATGCGACCTCTTGTCTGGCCTACACCGGGCTTCCGGAGATCAGCTACGGCTTCGCCCAGGGCGCTTACATTTCCTCGTTCGTGGCCTGGTCAGACGAGTTCAACACCTCAGGGGCGATCTGCTATGGGCACGAGACCCCGGTCATCTCCGAACCCCCGGGCAGCTCCCTCCCCATATACGTGGAGGCCACGAATGGGTCCATCTACGGCCCCCACTGGGAATCCGCCCAGAACGTCTCGGGCTCCTCGGTCTCGATATCGTGGAACTTCTCGACCGACTCCCCTCCTCTGGTCCTTTCCGTGGGTCGGCAAGCCGCCGATGTGGGCCAGCAGGTGGTCCTGGGGGCCACGGCAGAGACCGGGACGGCGCCCATCTCCTACTCCTTCTGGATCAACGGGACCCTAGCAAGCACCGGACCCGGGTTCTATGACTGGATTCCCACCGCCCCGGGGACGTACTCGATCCAGGTGACAGCGCGCAACCCTGGCGGATCGCTCAACTACACATCCCCCAACGCGACCGTGGTGGTCTCGCCGAGGCCTGTTGCCGGACCGATCGAAAGGACCGGGGGTCCCCGCTCGCTAGACGCGGGAATGTCCCTCCTTCTTTCCCTCAACGTCTCCGGGGGGAGTGGCGGACTCGTCGTCTCTTGGTTCGGACTTCCGTCCTTCTGCCTTCCCTTCTCCACGCAGGTCCGGTGCACCAATGTGACCGCGGGGGCATATGCGATCTACGCGGAAGTCACCGACTCCAACGGGGTCTCCGTCTACTCCAATGCGACATTCCTCAGGGTCCAACCTTCCCCGGAGGTGACCCTCTTCGAGAGCGCCCTCGGGGGGGCCCTGGGACAGAACGTAACCTTCATCGGCTACGTGACGGGGGGCACGGCCCCGCTTACGTTTGCTTGGTCCGGCCTGCCCTCCGGCTGCCAGACCCTCAATGGCAGTTCGTTCTCGGAGGTGCAGTGT
>JAJZYH010000053.1 GCA_021798195.1 Thermoplasmata archaeon | reverse complement strand
CGGGTCCCGGGGCCTCCCGGAGCCGCTCCCGGGGGTGGCGGGCGCGGAAGGTCCTCGCAGGCGTTATATAGGGACCTCCTTCTCAACACCTTTCGCGCCTCGGGCCCAGCCCGATGTCGCAACGTGCACTCAGCGAGAGGGGGCTCTCGCTGGGGAAGCGGGGAGACGGAGGGCGTGGGCCGTCCGTCGCGTGACCCGATGCATACGCGATTCTGGACGCTTGTTGAGTGCGTTAAAAGTAGCTGTCTCCTGTCACTTGGGGAATGGCTGGGCTCGGGCGCCGATGAAGGTCGTGCCAAGCTGCGATAAGCCGAGGGTAGGCGCAAGGAACCTGAGATCCTCGGATCACCGAATCGGAACTCCGGACCGAAAGGTCAATCCTTTACTGGATGGGGAACCCCCCGAAGTAAAGCATTCTAGTAGGGGGAGGAAGAGAAATCAATCGAGATGCCGTGAGTAAAGGCGATCGAAAACGGCAGAGGACAAACCGAATCCGCCCGGGACGACCGGGCGGAGATGTGGAGTTACGGACCCTCGCACTCCCTCGCCACCGGAGCCGAACGCGGCTGGAACGCCGGACCGCAGCGGGTGAAAGTCCCCTAGGCGGTGGGTGGAAGGGAGATTGGGGGTATCCAGAGTACCGTGCGTTGGAAATCGCGCGGGGAGTTGGGAGGTACAGACTTCCGATCCTAAATACGTCCCGAGACCGATAGTGAACTAGTAGTGCGAACGAAAGCTGAAAAGTACCTCGGAAGGGAGGTGAAAAGAGCCTGAAACCAGGTGACGACAAGCCGCATGCGGCCCTCAAGGAACGAACCCGCCCATCGGGCGGGGGACACAGGGTCCATGCATCCGTTTTGAACAACGGGCCAGGGAGTTCTGATCCATGGCGAGGTCAAGCCGTTTGAACGGCGGAACCGCAGGGAAACCGACAGTCCGCAACCGGGCAACCGGCGAGGGACGGGGTGCGATCGCCTGTAGTCATGGGTGGGAGACCCGAAGCCAATCGATCTAAGCGTGGGTAGGTTGAAGCCTGCCGAAAGGTAGGTGGAGGACCGAACCGGTTCTGATGTGCAAATCGTTCGGATGACCTGTGCTTAGGGGTGAAAGGCCAATCTAGACTGGGAATGGCTGGTTCCTCCAGAAACTACTCGCAGGTAGGTCTCGGTGGAGGCAGTCCGGTATGTAGAGCACCGATTATGGGATACGGGCCCGAAAGGGCTCGGCCTGTTGTCGAACTCCGAAGTGCCGGACGTCGAAGAAGCCGGGAGTGAGCGCGGCAGGGGTAAGCCCGCCGTGCGAAAGGGAATGCAACCCAGCCTCGCATTAAGGGCCCCAAGTATCGGCTCAGTGTCAAACCAAAGGGCGTCCGTACTCCTAGACAACTGGGAGGTGGGCTCAGAAGCAGCCACCCTTCAAAGAGTGCGTAACAGCTCACCAGTCGAGAGTATGGGCACCGAAAGTGGACGGGGCTAAGCCGATCCCCGATATGCGAGCACACGCCCGAAGGGCGTGATTGTGTATGGAGGCGCGGAGTGCGGGTAGAAGTGGGGGCGTGAGCTCCCGTGGACCGCATCCTGATGAAAATCCTGGGAGGAGTAACAGCAAAGACGGGTGAGAATCCCGTCCGCCGAAGGGGCCAGGGTTCCTCGACAACGATCATCCGTCGAGGGTTAGTCGATCCTAAGTGAGTCCTTAATCGGAACTCGCGAATGGAAACACGGTTAATATTCCGTGACCCACGGGTTGAAGCACGCAGCGATCGCATAGGGCTAGTTGGAGCGGGCATATGCCGGCCTGTTCTGACCCCGTCGCCCGGGGGAGTACCGTCATGGTGAGAACCCGGGAAAGGGGTCGTGGGGTCCGTGATGCGGACTTCCGATGATGCCCCGTGCCCGTGAAAACCGCTGCGTGGCAACCGTGGATCGTACCGAGAACTGACACAGGTGCCCCTGGGTGAGAAGCCCAAGGCGTATCGGCGAGAATTCGTGTGAGGGAATTCGGCAAATTAGCCCCGTAACTTCGGGAGAAGGGGTGCCAGACACGAGGGTGTCTGGTCGCAGTGACCAGGGAGCTCCGACTGTTTAGTAAAAACATAGGTGGCCGCGAGACCGAAAGGTTGTGTATGGCCGCTGAATCCTGCCCAGTGTCGGTATCTGAACGCCCGGTACAACGGGAAGAAGGACCGATAAACGGCGGGGGTAACTATGACCCTCTTAAGGTAGCGTAATACCTTGTCGCTTAATTGGCGACTTGCATGAAGGACCAACGAGAGCTCTACTGTCCCCACGCGGAAGCCGGTGAAACTGACTAACTGGCGAGCAGTCCAGTTGCCATCGTCTGAAAGCGAAGACCCCGTGGAGCTTTACTGCAGCCTGCGGTTGTGGTACGAGTTCGGATGTGTAGGGTAGGCGGGACACGTTACCAGGGCGCGCCGCTAGGTGCGTTCCGAGTGGCCGATGAAACACCGCCCTTCCGTTCTTGTATCGCTCACCCCTTAACGGGGGGACACCCGTAGGTAGGCAGTTTGGGTGGGGCGCCACGCCCTCCAAATGATAACAAGGGCCACCAATGGTCGCCTCAGGTGCGTCAGAAATGCACCGTAGAGTTCAAGGGCAAAAGGCGGCTTGACTGGGTTCTGCCCAACGAGGAACCCAGATGGGAAACCAGGGCCTAGCGAACCACTATGTCCTGTTTTGTACGGGCTAGTGATAAGAGAAAAGTTACCCCGGGGATAACTGAGTTGTCTCCAGCAAGAGTCCCTATCGACCTGGAGGCTTGCTACTTCGATGTCGGTTCTTCCTATCCTGGTGGTGCAGCAGCTACCAAGGGTGGGGTTGTTCGCCCATTAAAAGGGATCGTGAGCTGGGTTTACACCGTCGCGAGACAGGTGTGTTGCTTTTTGGCGGTGGTGCATTGGTGTCTGAGGGGAAGGTTCCCACAGTACGAGAGGAACGGGGAATCGGCGCCTCTAGTCCACCTGTTATCCGGCAGGGTATTGCAGGGCAGCCACGCGCTCCGGGATAAGGGCTGAAAGCATCTAAGCCCGAAACCCCCCTCGAAAAGAGACACCTCAGATCACTCGTAGAACACGAGCTCGATAGAGCCGGGGTGTACGATGGAAGCCCTCGGGCGACCATCTCAGCCCGCGGCCACTAACGATCGTGCTACCTCTTTAGCGCACTCTTCGTCATACAGGATCGCGTATGCCCTACCCACTCCCCGGGGGTGAACCCCGGGGAGTCCTTCGGGATCGTCCACGGATCGGCGGGGGGGATCCACTCCCGTCGTCCCGGGGAGAGCCCGTGAATGCCGTTGAATGCGGTTCCAACGCGTAAGTACTGGGATCGGGCGTGGGGCGCCCATGGAAACCCATGGGACCGCCCTCCGACACGTCGGCCTCGCCCTGGTGATCGTCGTCCTGGTGCTCTCCGTTCTCGGGGGAGGGCTGCTCCGGCCGGCCCAATCCCCCTCCCCGGCGAGCCCCGCTCACGATGCCCTGCCTGCGGTGTCCCCCGAGATCGCGGCGAGCTCCGGTCTCGCCCTCGCGGAGAGATCCCTGGGCTACGATCCCCAGGGCTCGTCTCCGGTGCTCTCCCCTTTCCCCCTCGGGAGCGCTCCTGCGGTTACCTGGCACAACGTCTCCACCGTCTCCCCCACGGCTCCCGTCGGACGGTATCTGGCGGCCTTTGCCTGGGACACGGTGGACCACGAGGCGCTCCTCTTCGGGGGATGCACGCGGTCGGGATCCTTGATCCTGGGGGACACGTGGACCTACGTCAACGGGACATGGACCAACCTCACATCCTCCCTTCCCCAGGCGCCGCCCGCCCGCTGCGGGGCCGAGGTGGCGTTCGACCCGACCTCCCAGCGCCTCATCCTGGTCGGGGGGATCAATACCACCGGGAAGATCCTGTCGGACACGTGGGCCTTCTCCCATGGCGCGTGGACCAACATCACGACCCAGGTCTCGGGGGCGCTCCCGGTGCATGGGATCGCGGTGGGCGCGGCGGCCACGGACTGGGCTCACTCCCGCCTGGTCCTCTTCGGGGGCGAATCCGGACCGGTGAACACCGTCTATCCGTTCCTCTACGCGTTCCAGGGGAACGCATGGACCAACCTCAGCACGCTCGCGGGCCCGCGGGGGCGTATTGTGCCGGGGCTGGCCTACGACCCCACGCACGGGGATATGGTCATGTCCGGCGGGTCCCAGGACAACCACTATGTTCTCCCCGACACCTGGACGCTCAACGGGAGCCAGTGGACCAACGTGAGCACCTTCCCGCCGGGGCTCGAGACGACGGTCTTCGCGACCCTCTCGTGGATCCCCGCACTCCACGGGTTGCTCCTCATCGGCGGGGCCATGTTCACGTCCTCGTCCTTTGCCGGCTACGTCCCCACCCCCGCCTGGCTCTACCAGTCCGGTACCTGGACCAACGTGAGCGGGACGGTGGCTTCCCCCGGGGTGCCGGTGTCGTACGCGGGGGTGATCGTCTCCCAGTTCGCGGAAGATCCCTCCACGGGGGCCCTCATCATGGCAGGAGGGTTCCAGACCGGGGGCTTCACCACCTGGGAGACGGACGCCACCTGGGTCCTCTCGGCACCGCTCCATCTTTCCGCCACCCGGTCGGGGGGGCCTGTGGGTGCCACCGTGGACGTGGGAATCCCGGTCTCCTATGACGTGCAGGTGAATGGGGGCGTCAGCGCGGTGGCGACCTCCCTCTCCTGGGGGGATCTCTCCGTCACCACCCAGGCCGGCGCGGGCAACTACACCGCCACGCACAGCTATGCCACGCCGGGACCGATGCTGGTGACGCTCAGCGGCACGGACCTCGTGGGGGACACCCCCTCCACGGCATGGCTCGTCAACGTGGTGGCGGACCCCTCCGTGACGTCCCTGGGGCCCTCGTGGGCCTCCACCGACGTGGGCCGCCCCCTCTCGTTCTCGCCCGCCGTCTCGGGCGGGACCGCACCGCTCTCCTACGCCTGGAGCTTCGGGGACGGGACCAACGGGACCGGGGCGGCGCCGGCCCACAACTACACGCATCCCGGGACGTACCTCGTGAAGCTCACCGTGAAGGACGGCGACAGTCTCACGGCCACGGGGGCGGTGTCGGTGAACGTCAGCGCGGACCCCGTGGTGGCCGCCTCGGTGAACCCCGCGAGCCTCGTGAACGGGGAGACGGTGAACTTCACCGCGGCGGTCACCGGAGGGACCGGGACGCTCACCTATGTCTGGAGCTTCGGGGACGGGGGTTCGGGGACCGGGGCGACCCCCACCCACAGCTACGCGGCACCGGGGAACTACACCGTGAGGGTCACGGTGACCGATGCGCGGGGAGCCACGGCGTCGGGCACCCTCCACGTGGACGTCCAGTCCCAGGGAGGATCCTCTTCCGCGGCGTCCCTCTCCCCGCTCTCCTGGCCCCCCCTGGCCCTCCTCCTCGTGATCGCCTTCGCGGCGCTCGCGGGGATCTTCGGGGCGCTCTGGGCGCGGGGGCGCAAGGGACGCGCCAGGGCGGCGCCCCCTCCCGGCGCCCCGCCCCCGGCCTAGAGCGAGGCTCCTCCCACGGCGCCCCCGTACCCGCCGGGCCCGCGTCCCTGAGCCGGGCGGAGGAGGCCCCCCACCCCAACCCTTTCGGCCATCCTTTGTATGGGTGGACGCATCCCCCCCGGGATGCCGACCCTGGAAGAGAGGTTGGAGGCCCTCGAGAAGCGCGTGCGCACTCTGGAGGAGGTGGTGAGCCGCCTCTCCGACAGCATGAACACCCGGGTGGACCACAAGATGGACCGGGAGACGGTCCGGGAGCGGACCAAGTTCGACTGGCAGTCTTAAGGAGGGGCCCGGCCAACGGAGCCCCGGATGGGGGGCCCCCCCCTTCGCTGGGCGAGAGTATATCTAATCCCTAAAGTGATTCGACCCAAGAAAGCGGGGCAGCCTTTACGGGCACCCCGAGGAACGGACGATCGATGCAAGCGGCTCCCACGGATACGGGTCTACCTGCCCCCCCTTCCGCTCCTCCCCCGCCCCCTCCTCCTCCCCCTCCATCGCCGGCTCCCTCCCCATCCTCCCCTGCTCGCCATCGGGGCCGCGGGATCCTCCTCGTGATCCTCACGGTCGTGGTGGTGGCTCTCGTGGTGCTCTCCGGACTCTTCGCCACCGGCCTCCTCAAGCTGGGACCCCCGGCGAAGGGGACCACCACCTCGGCCACGACGTACACCACCACGTTCACGGAGACCGGTCTCGCGGCCGGGACGAGTTGGTCCGTGGTCTGGAACGGGACGGCCTACTCCTCGACCACGGGTTCCGTCACCGTCTCCCAGCCCAACGGGACCTACGGGTACACGGTGGACCTCGTGACCGGTTTCTCCATGAGCCCCGCGAGCGGCGTTGTGATCGTCGCCGGGAGTTCGTCCGCCGTCTCCGTGACGTTCACCCCCCTCCATGCGGGGATCTATCCCATCCTGTTCGCCGAGACCGGGCTTCCCGTGGGGACCACGTGGTCGGTGAACCTCGCCGCCCATGTGCAGGTCTCCGTGGGGTCCACGATCCTCTTCTCCGAACCCAACGGGACCTACCGGTTCACCTCCGGGACGGTGACGGGATTCTCCGTGTCCCCGGGGACCGGCCTCCTCACCGTCGCGGGGACGAGCGCCGGGCAGGCCATCGTGTATACCCCCGCCGTGGCCGGCACCTACGGGATCACCTTCACCCAATCCGGGCTCCCCGCGGGAACCACCTGGTCGGTGAGCCTCAACGGCACCGTCCTGAACTCCAGCACCGCGTCCATCACGTTCCTCGAGGTCAACGGCACCTACGCGTACGTCGTCGGTTTGGTGGCCGGGTACTCCGCCTCTCCCGCGTCCGGCACGGTGGGGGTCCATGGAGCCTCCGTGACCGTGGGCATCACCTTCTCGTCCACCCTCCCCGGGCTGTATTCCGTCTCGTTCGTGGAGAGCGGCCTCACGCTGGGCACCTCCTGGTCCGTCACCCTCAACGGATCGTTCAAGGGAGCGGTGGGCAGCACCATCAACTTCCTGGAGCGGAAC
>JAJZYH010000052.1 GCA_021798195.1 Thermoplasmata archaeon | reverse complement strand
ACGGCAGATGGTCTCAAAGGGACTTTCTTCCGGTACCCATTCCGCAGAGGGTAGGAACGCCCGGTCCCCGGAGCACTCCACCAGAAGATGGTTCCTCCGCAGCACCAGCGCCGAGACCTCCACGGGGAAGGCGGATCCCACAGCGGTCCCGGCCTCCCCGGGACCAGAACCCTCATCGGCCATGGACACGGGAGTGGCTGCCTCGAGTATATGCCCCGAGGGAGGAATCCTTCGATGGAAGGCGGTGGACGAATCTCGCAGCAGGAGCGGGGTGTCGGCGGCTCTGGGTAATCGCCTTACGGTGGACGTGAGCTCGTTGGGTATCCCGGCGAGTGGCCCCTGCGGGAGACCTCCCCTTCCACCGGACAGTGGCCCACGGCTGTGGGCCGGCGTCATGGGTTGCAGGCCGCAGTAGACCCTCGGAGAGGACGACCATCCCAAGCGGCCACGCTCCCTTTCCGTTTCAAGATGTCGCCCGCCGCCTCTCTTTCCCCATCCCCTCGCTCCAGGAATGAAGAGGGATGGCCACGGAGACGACGTCGACGAGACCCGGTACACGACCATCCTCTCTCCCACCGGTTCGGATCTGGCCATCCCAGGTGCGGATTGGTACCAATGCCTTCGAGGATTTCCCCATCCCACAGCGACACGGTACGGGTAGACGTGCCTGCGTCCCCGTGGAAACTGGTCGGAGGTCAGGACCACTGAGGGAAAGATGGTTTGGGCGAAGGAGAACGGGCGCCCGGAAGGAACGGATCTTGCTGACCCCTCGGATCCCGGGAGAGGGTTTCCGGAAAGCCCCCAGGAGGTGGCGGCCTCTCGCCTTCCCAAGGAGCGGGCGGCGATCAGAGGACCCAGCTGGGTTCGCCGTATCCTTCCGGATAGATCTGGGCAGGTTCGGGTGCGCCGAAGGGATCCGGCCGGGGGATGGGCTCCCGGCCCAGCTTCTTCGCGATGTAGGCGTCGATGGCCTCGGCCGCCTTGGTTCCCGCCGACATGGCGAAGACGATGGACTTGTTCCCGGAGGCGAAGATCCCCTCCACCCCGGTGGCCCATCCCTCCCCCTTTCCCTCGGGCCATCCCCGGGGGGTCTTCAGGTCCAGCTCCGCGGGAAGACCCTCCAGGTCGGCCACCTGGCCCGCCGCGATGATGACCGTGTCGCAGGGGATGATCTCCTCCGTTCCGGGGATGGTGATCACCTTCCGCCGTCCCTTCTCGTCGGGCGGGCCGAGTTCTGTCCTCTGGACCTCCACCCCTTCCACGTGATCGGTCCCCAGGATACGGACCGGAGCCCGCCACCAGCGGAATTCCACTCCCTCGATGTCGCTCCCCTCGGACTCTTCCGATGTGGCGGGCATGTCCTCCCGTCCCCGCCGGTAGAGGACGGTGGTCTTGTACCCCGGGAAGAAGCGGACGCAGGAGCGCGCGGCATCCATGGCCACATCGCCCCCTCCGATGACCACCGTGGTCCGGTTCCGCCGCCCCAGGAAGCTCTCCGGATTCTTGTTGGCGGCGAGGAGGAAGGGGAGTGCGTGGAATACTCCCGGGAGTTCCTCCCCGGGGACCTTGATGCGCCCCGGGGCGGAGGCCCCCAGGGCGAGATAGACGGCGAGGTAGCCCTGCTTCAGAAGTTCTTCGGGCTTGAAGTCCACCCCGGCCTTCATCCCGGTGATGATCTTGAGGTCGAAGTTCCGGAAGCGGGCGAGGTCGGTGGCGAGCTCATCGCCGTCGAGGTGGTACTTGGGGATGGTCTCCATCTGGCCCCCGAGGAATGGCTTCTCCTCGTAGAGGGTCACGGAATACCCGCGCAGGCAAAGCTCCCAGGTCGCCATGAGCCCCGCTGGTCCGCCTCCCACCACGGCGACCTTCTCCCCGCGAGACGGCATGGGCACGTAGGCCAGGGAGGAATTGCCGAACTCCAGGGAGGCCCGCTTCAGGTGGCGGATGGCAATGGGCTCCCCCCGGTCCTTCTTGACGCAGTCCTCCTCGCAGTAGTGGTAGCAGGACTTGCACAGGACGGTGGCGAGGGGGTTCCCCAGGAGGGTGACCCGGGCCGCCCCATCAAAGTCCCCCTTGGCCACCTGGGCGATGTACCCCTTGCAGTCCTGGGTGATGGGACAGGCCTGGACGCAGTAGGGCATGGCGCACTGGAGGCACCGCTGGGCCTCCGCGACGGCTTCCTCCTTGGTGTAGGGGAAGAGGATGTGGTCGAACCGGCGTCGGCGTTCCTCCTTCGTGAGCTCCTCAATGGGGACTCGAGATTGCTGGAAGGCCGGCATGACTCCCTCGGGGGAGATTCCCGGCGAAATGAGACGGTTCGTCGTTTATGAACCTGTGCCTTGCCATGCATGCGCAAGGCGCCCTTCGGCCCCTTCACGGGCCCCCGGAGATAGGATTCGATTCCCAGTGTCCCTCCAAGGCCCTGGGCCAGTTCCGGACCCTCGGGAAAGGAGATCTTCCCAGCATCCAGGGGCGCACGGGAGACCCAGAGAATCTACATGGGATCCGGAAAGGGACCGGCCACATCTCGATAGAGACGTCCCGACGAAACGTTCATCCCGCGTGAAGGTTCCCCCACGGAGACAGGGGTTGGACGCTGTGAGCGACGAACGTCTGCGGGCCATCGTCCTGGTGGGGGGACTGGGTACCCGCCTTCGCCCCATCACGTACACCGTGCCCAAGCAACTGATCCCCCTCGCAGGGCAGCCGGTCCTCTACCACGTCCTCGACCTCCTGCCCCGGAACGTGGAGGAGGCCACCCTGGCCTGCGGCTACAAGGCGGAGGCCATCGAGGCGTACCTCACGGCCCATCCCCACCGGGTCAAGACGAGGGTGGTGCGCGAATCCCAACCCCTGGGGACCGGAGGGGCCATGCGGAACGCGGCATCCGGTGCCAGCGACCCCTTCTTCCTTCTCAATGGGGACGTGATCTCGGGGATCGACCTGACCCAGATGCTCGCCTTCCACCGGGAGAAGGGTGCCTTCGGAACCATGAGCCTCGCCGAGGTGGAAGACCCCCAGCCCTTCGGAGTCGCCGTTCTGGACGGGGAGGAGCGGATCACCCGGTTCGTGGAGAAGCCCCCCCGCGCGGAAGCGCCGTCCCGTTGGATCAACGCGGGAGTTACCATCTGGTCCCGGGAGGTCCTGGAGCAGATCCCGGATCGGGTCCCCCTCAGCTTCGAGAGCGAGGTGATGGGCTCGGTTCTCTCCAAGGGGATCTACGGATTCTGCCTCCGTTCCTTCTGGGAGGATGCGGGCACCCCCGCGGGGATCCTGCATGCCCAAAGGCTCCTCTTCGACCACCCGAGGAAGGACCGCCTGGCGGCCCGTTCCCAACTCGAGGGGGCCCAGGTCCTCCCTCCGGTCGCCATCGGAAGAGGCTGCCACGCGGACGGCGCGGTGGTGGGCCGGTACGTGACCCTGGGGCAGGAGGTCCGCCTGGGACAGGGAGCCCGCGTGGAGGATTCCATCCTCATGGACGGGGTGGAGGTGGGCCCCGGGGCGCGCATCCAGGGGTCCATCGTGGGTCCCGGCCAGTCCATCCCTTCGGGAACGGTTCTCGAAGGGCGCTGCGTGGGTTCCACGCCGGAAGGGGTTTCCTGAGAAGGGAACAACCCCCCCACTTCCCGTCGTCGCGCCTGGGGCGCGCCCCCGCGCTGCCGGATCGCCAATGTGCGGATAGGTCCTCTACGTGGAGACGCTCCGCGGCTTGGAAGAGGATGTGGAGGGCACCCGGGAGGCGGAGACGGCGGAGCGGTAGACCTCCATGGCCTCGGAGACGGTGGCCTTGTCGTGGACCACGGCCCGGATGGCCTGGATCATGGCCACAGGGTGCTCCGACTGCCAGATGTTCCGGCCCATGTCCACTCCCACCGCGCCCAGCTCCACAGCGTCGTGGGCCAGCTGGAGGGCATCCTTCTCCGTGTCGAACTTGGGGCCCCCGGCCACCACGATGGGGACGGGGCAACCTTCCACCACCTTGTGGAAGCCCTCGCAATAGTAGGTCTTCACCATGTGGGCTCCCAGTTCCGCGGCGATGCGGGAGGAGAGGGCAAGGTACCGGGCATCCCGCTTCTCGAGTTCCTTCCCCACCGCCGTGATGGCCAGGACGGGCATCCCGTAGTTCTCCCCTTCGTCCACCAACCGGGAGAGGTTCACGAGGGAGGGATGTTCGTAATCGCTCCCCACGAAGATGGAGAGGGCCACCGCGGAGACGTTGAGCCGGAGGGCCTCCTGCATGGAGGTGGTGAGATCCTCGTTGGCGAGGTCCTTCCCCACGATGCTGGCCCCTCCGGAGACGCGGAGGATGATGGGGACGTCCGCCTCCGGGGGAACGCAGTTCCGGAGGATGCCCCGGGTCAACGCGAGCCCGTCGCAGTACGGAAGGAGGGGGGCGATGGTGCTGCGGGGGTCCTCCAGGCGATGGGTGGGCCCCATGAAGTAGCCATGGTCCACGGCGAGCATGACGGAGCGTCCCGTGGACGGTTTCACCATCCGCGCTATGCGATTCTTGAGACCCCAATCCATGATGGAGCACCTCGGAAAATAAGGACCGGTCCGCCCAGTTAAGCTTTGGGGGAAACGGTTTCCGGGGGGGGTTTCACGCCTGACCCGGACCCTGCGGTCACCACGACCTTGATGGCTTCCTCGGTGCGGGCGGCCATCGCGAACGCCTCCGGAAGCTGGTCCAGGGGGAACCGGTGCGTGATGAGGTCACGCACCACGACACGTCGGGAGGCGAGGAGTTCCAGGGCATGGGAAGTGCCCCTCTCCGTGGTGGCGTACGTGGGGACCAGTCGGATGCCCCGCAGATAGAGTTCCTGCATGTCGGTGTCCAGGTGGCTTCCTCGCTCCGGCAGGCCAAAGAGGTTCACCGTGCCTCCCCTGCGGCACCTCTGGATCCCGTCGGCGATGGCTTGGGGAGCACCCGTGGCCACCACGACGAGATCAAAGTCGACCAGGGACCCTTGAGAGGTCCCTCCCTGGGGGGAGGCTTTGGAGGGGGCCCCCCTGGGGTCGAAGACGACGTCCGCCCCGGAGGCAAGCGCCGCCTTCCGGCGTGCCGGGGAGAGGTCGGAGGCAGCGAGCCCGGAGGCTCCCGCCGCGCGCAGGAGCCTCAGATACAGGAGCCCGATGGGTCCCAGCCCGATCACAAGGGCCCTCATACCCGGTTGGAAGGGAGTGGCCCAGAGTGCCTCCAGGCAGCAGCCCAGAGGCTCGATGAAGGTCCCTTCCTCATCGGTGAGCGCGTCCGGCAAGGGCAGTACCGCTCCCCGACGGACGTTGGGCTCAGGCACCCGGAAGAACTCCGCGAACCCTCCGGGATCGATGTTGGTGGATTGGTAGGTCGGACAAAACGTGTACATCCCGGAGCGGCACACAGGGCAGGCATAGCAAGGGACGTGATGATGGACGAAGACGCGCATTCCGGCGGAGATTCCGTTGACGCCGGAGCCCACCTCGGAGACGATGCCTGTGGGTTCGTGTCCGATCCGTCCGGTGGCCCTGTAGTTCCCACGCGCCTTCTCGAGGTCGGTCCCGCAGATCCCGCTGGCCCGCATGGCCACCACGATCTCTCCGGGGCCGGCGCGGGGAGCGGCCACCTCCTCCAGGTGGACCCGGCCGGAGGCCAGCACACCCGCCTTCATGGAAGGGGAGCCCAGGGGGGGTTGGACGACGCCCACGTGGTCTCGGCTCAGAGGTTCACGTTCTTCAGGGCGGCTCCGATGGCCCCGTCCAGGATCTCCACCGCCTCGTCGATGTGCTCTTCCTTCACCACCAGCGGGGGGATGTACCGGAGGGCAGAGCGCCCGCAGCCCAGAAGCAGGAGGCCCCGCTGGTAGGCTTGCTTCTCCACCTCGTCCCGGAACTTGGGGACCGGCTCCTTGGTGGTGCGATCCTTCACGAACTCGGTGGCCACCATGAGCCCCAGTCCGCGCACGTCCCCGATGACGTCGTACTTGGCCTGGAGTTCCTTGAGGCGCTGCACCAGATGCGCTCCCTGGCGCACCGCGTTGGCCATGAGATGCTCCCTCTCCAGCACATCGAGGGTGGCGTGGGCGGCGGCCACCGCCACCAGGTTTCCCCCGAACGTATTGGAATGGGCTCCCTGGTAGGTGTAGTCGAGCTTGGCATCGGCGATGATGGCTCCGATGGGAAGTCCACTCCCGATCCCCTTGGCCAGCGCGAGAACGTCGGGAACTACGTTGAAGTTCTCGATGGCCCACATCTTACCGGTCCGGCCCACCCCCGACTGGACCTCGTCGGCAATGTGGAGGATACCGTGGGGCCTGAGGATCTTCTGCGCCTCGGTGAAGTAGTCCTTGGGGGGGATGATGTATCCCCCCTCTCCCAGCACGGGCTCGGCCAGGAACGCGGCCACATCCTCCGGGGGAAGGATGGTGTTGAAATAGAGCTCGTCCAGGATCTTGATGCAGTAGAGCCCGCAGCTGGGGTACTCCATCTTGTAGGGGCAGCGGTAGCAGTAAGGAGCGGGGATGTGGAATCCGCCACCCGCGTAGGCCAGGAAGCGGCGCCGCTGCACGGGTCGGCTGGAGGTCATGGTGAGTGCGCCCATGGTGCGCCCATGGAACGCACCCACCAGGCCCAAGGTGATGGGACGCTGGGTGTTCCAGCGGGCGAGCTTCACCGCTGCCTCGACGCTCTCCGTCCCCGAATTGGTGTAGAAGACCTTCTTCGGGCTGGGCCCGGGTGCGCTCTTCGCCAGCCTCTCCGCGAGCACCGCTTGGCTCTCGTAGTAGAAGTCGGTACCCGCGAAGTGCATGAGCTGCGATGCCTGGCGCTGGACGGCCGCCACCACGTCCGGGTGGCAATGACCGGTGCTGACGACGCCCACGCCACTCGTGAAGTCCAGCAGGCGGTTCCCGTCGACGTCGGTGACCCACACTCCCTCGGCCTTGCGGGCCACCACAGGGGCGGCTTTGGTGGAGGTCATGATGTACTTGTTGTCCAGGCTCACGATCTTCGACCCTTCAGGTCCCGGGATCGGGGTGCGGAGGATCACTCCCCTGCGCGGAGCGTTCTCACGGGGACTGGACGGCACCGGGGCCTTGCTGGCAACGGACATGAATGGCCTCACCGGGACGGAGCCCGGGTGGGCTAAATCCTTTGTGTCCTTCGAACAAAAGTTCCTTCCT
>JAJZYH010000020.1:2602-34144 GCA_021798195.1 Thermoplasmata archaeon | reverse complement strand
CTAGAGGGTCCGCATGGCCTTCCACATGTCCCGGCCCAGGGTCCAGAGCGATGCCTTCCCCCGGTGGGAGGCCCGGAGCATGGCATGGAGGTGGTCCCGGTCGCTCCCGTCGACGAAGTAGGCCCGGTGGAGGAGGGACGTGAGGATCTCCGGGTAGAGGGAGTACAGGCGGGGGTTCTCGAAGACCTTGGAATAGTTCCGGTAGGTGGTGAGGTGCCGGAGCACGAAGCTCTTCCGGAGCCGCTCCGCGTAGCGGGCCAGGAAGGCGGCCGAAGGGTCGTGGGCCCGCACGGCCTCGGCGGCCACCTCTCCCGCGATCCGGCCCGATTCCAGGGCGAAGTCCATCCCCCGGAGGGTGAACGCCGTGTTGAGGAAGAGCCCGGCGGCCGCCCCGGCGAGGAGGTATCCCGGACCGGAGAGCGGGGGGACCCGGGGAAGCCCGCCTTCCGTCACGAAGCATCCGCTGTACTCGAGGAGGGTCCCGCCGTCGAGGAGCTTCTGGATCCAGGGGTGCTGCTTGAACTCCTCCAGCACCTCGAACATCCGGACATTGTGCTGCACCAGGGAACGCATGTTCAGGATGAGCCCCAGGGAGAGCGTGTCCCGGTTGGTGTAGAGGAACGCCCCCCCCTCCACCCCCTGAGTGAATCCCACGGTGGTGATCTGGGTCCCTTCCGACCCGCGCAGCTGGAAGCGCCGCTCCAGCTCGCCGGGGGGGAGTCCGATGACCTGCTTCACCCCCACGCCCACCGTGGCGTTGTCGGCTTCGGGCTGCTGCCCCGCCTGGCGGGAGGTCCAGGCGTTGGATCCCTCGGCATCGACGACCACGTCGGCCCGGAGCTCGTCCCCCCCGGAGCGGATCCCCACCACGCGGTCCCCCTCCCGGAGGAGGCCGTCGACCTTGGCCCCGTAGACCGGCACGGCTCCCGCCGCCTCCGCCTTGGCGGCGAGCCAGGGGTCCAGGCGGCTGCGCAGGACGCTGAAGGAATTGTAGGGAGGGACCCCGAACGAGGCATCGTAGAAATCCAGGGAGGCGGCCTGGGTGGGCGTGAGGAACGAGACCACGTTCCGGGTGATGGCCCGTTCCACGGGGGAGGGGTCCTCCTTCCAGAACTCCGGGAACATCTTTCCCAGCCCGTGGGTGTAGAGCAACCCTCCCGAGACGGTTTTGGTCCCGGGCTTGGGGCCCCGCTCGGCCAGGATCACCTGGAGGCCCGCCCGCGCCGCCTGGTAGGCGGCTGCCGAGCCCGCGAGGCCCGCGCCCACCACGACGACGTCGAACTTCTCCACGGGCCGGGGCGGAGAGCGGGGGACCTATTTTGGATTTCGGGCGCCCCCCGCGGCTTCCCGGCCGGCGACGGCCTATCCAAGCCATGATAAGCCGCCGCGCCCATCCCCCGGTCCGTGCCCCCCGATGATCCGGACGAGGAACCCCCCGTCCTCTCGCCCGCCGAGTTCGATCGCCAGATGAACGAGAAGGTCCTGAAGCGCGGGACCCGGGAGGATGGCCCCTGTCCCCGGTGCCATGCCATCGGGTACCGCCGCATCGCCGATTCGGAGATGGTGGCGCTCTACGCCTGCCGGCTCTGCGGATACCAGACCCAGGAGCTCCATGACCCCCGGGAGGTCTCCGCGCCGGTGTTCCGGGAATACCGGGAAGGGCGGGGGCTCACGGCCGCGTTCGAAGACGCGAAGTCGGAGGGCGATCCCCCGTGACGGGAACGGCATCCCGCAGGGCGCCCCGGCCCACCCGTTCCCGTGGGTCTCTCACCCGCCGGGGCCGCCCCTCCCGGGGGACCCGCTCCTCCCTGGACAAGCTCGACGAGGCCATCCTCACGGTGCTCCAGAGGGACGGACGGGCGTCCCTGCGTCAGGTGGCCCGGAGGGTGGGGGCCAGCGTCACCACGGTGAGCACCCGCGTCCGGCACCTGAACCGCCTCGGGGTGCTCAAGGGGTTCGCGGCCCTCATCAGCGTCCAGCGCCTGGGCGAGATCGGGCGGTCTCCCAACTGCGTCCTGCTCTTCGTGGAACCCCGGGGGGAGGCCCCCAGGGACCGGGATCGGGCGGCCCGCGCCATCGCCCGGGCTCCGCAGATCTGCTATGTGTTCGAGGTCGCCCGCGGGACCGAGCTGCTCGCCCTCGCCTCGACCCCCTCCCCCGAGGCGTCCCGGGACCTGGTGGAGTCGCTCCGCCAGCTCCCCGAGGTGGTGCGGGTCCGCACCCTCCCCATCCACAAGGTCCACAAGGAGCGCCCCAGCCACCCCATGGGGGAGCCGCGGGTGCGCGCACCGTGGATCCGGAACCATGCGGAAGCCGCGGCCTGAACCGACCCGGACGCCGGTCCCCCCCGCGACGCGGGGATCCGCCTTTTCCCCGGTGGAAGGGGCTGTTCCGGGGCGCCGCGCGTGCCTGCCATGTAAAGGCTTATCAGGGGACCTGACTTTGGACAAATGTCCAATCCGTCAGGAAGGGGGAGACCCATGAGCGTGGTGGCGCACCTACCGCACCGGACCCTCTCCCTCGCGGACGAGGAGGCGTCCTCCCCGCCCGCGATGGAGCTCACGGGGCGGCGCCGGATGAGCGCCGCGGAGAGGTCCCTCGCCGAGACGATCTACCAGGAGTTCCGAGCCGACCCGCGCCACGAGGAATTCGTGCTGGGGTGCTTGAACTGCGGCGAGTGCACCACGGGCTGCCCGGCGGCGCGCTTCTACGATTTCTCCCCCCGGGAGATGCTGCAGATCGCGGCCAACGGGGATGCCACGACGCTCTGGGACGCGCTCCAGGAGAAGATCTGGTCCTGCTGCCAGTGCTACACCTGCAACATGCGCTGCCGGTTCGGGAACGACATCGCGGGCATCATCAGCGTGATGCGGGAGCTCTCGGTGCGCCACGGGGTGGAGTCCACGCGGCGGACCCTCGCGCCCTTCGGCCGCTCCCTCACCCTCCTCATGACCGTGGGCACGCAGGTCTCCTCCGACATGATCCAACCGGACTTCTTCCGGGACTGGGGCCCGTTCGCCACGGGTTCCGACAAGGCCTGGGACGTCTCCCCGGAGATCATGCGCAAGGCGATCCCCATCGATGTGCTGCAGACCACGCGCTCCGCCTGGGAGGTCTCGGTCCAGACGTCCCTCGAGCTCTTCCGCATCTACGAGGAGACCGGGGTCCTGGACATGCTCCGGGGCCTGGACCCGGACCTCACGGAGATGCTCGTGGACATCATCGAGGAGCGGCGGGAGGAGTTCCGGGAGGCCCGGGAGACCCACCGCGCGCGGCTCGAGACGATGCGGGGGCCCGTGGCCACGTTCCAGGGTTGAGGGAGGGAGGAGAACCATGCTCAGCGCCAGCGAGATCCGGAAGGTGATGGAGGAACGGACCCAGCATCAGAAGGGGACCGGGAAGAAGGTGGTGGACGTCCGGGAGGAGATGGAGCGCCTGGAGGAGAAGGGCGAGCTTCTCATCCATCGGATCCGGCCCGAGAACCGCCCGGTGCCCATGCAGACCCTCTTCGGCTGGACCAAGCGGATCCCCACCGACCGGCTCTGGCACCACAAGTCCTGCGGCCAGTGCGGCAACATCCCCGGATACCCCTCGGCGCTCCTCTGGATCATGAACGAGACGGGGCGGACCTACCTCAACGAGCCCCACCAGACCTCCTGCACCGCATGGAACTACCACGGGACGGCCACGTCGAACCCCGTGGCGCTCGCGGCCGTGGCCGCCCGGAACTTCCACCGCGCCTACGAGACGGACCACTTCCCCCTGATCCACTGCGGGACCAGCTTCGGCGACTACAAGGAGATGCGGAAGCTCCTGGTGGAGAACGCCGACGTGCGGCACAAGGTCCGGGCGATCCTCCGGAAGATGGGGCGCGACCTCGTCCTTCCCGAGGAGATCGTCCACTACTCGGAGTGGGTCCAGGCCATGGCGCCCGAGATCGTGGCGCGCAAGAAGTTCGACCTGGGCCCCGTGGTGGCCACGGTGCACGAGCCCTGCCACTACTACAAGATGATCCCGGAGGATGCCATCTACGACGACCGCGTGTACGGGGGGCAACGTCCGGCGGTCCCCACGGGGATCCTCCTGGCCCTGGGGGCTCGCGTGGCGGACTACTCCACCTGGTACGACTGCTGCGGCTTCGGCTTCCGCCACATCCTGAGCGAGAGGGAGTTCAGCCGGTCCTTCGCCAACCTGCGCAAGATCCGGCCCATGGTGGAGGAGGCCCACGCCGACGTGGCCATCACGAGCGACACCGGATGCGTGACCACGCTGGACAAGAGCCAGTGGATCGGGAAGGCCCACGGGCAGGCCTACATGCTCCCGGTCCTCGCGGACGTGCAGCTGGCCGCGCTGGCCATGGGGGCCCACCCGTACAAGATCGTCCAGGTGCACTGGCACGCGGCGCCCGTGGACCGGCTCCTGGAGAAGATGGGGATCGACGGGGCCGCCGCCAAGGCGGAGTTCCTGGAGTACCTCCAGGCGCTCAAGAGCGGCCGGGCCCCGGAGCTCCTCCACACGCCCCACGAGGAGATCGAGCAGTACTTCGCCATCAACAAGGGGCAGGTCCTGCCGGAGGAGGGGACCGGAGCGAGCCCGCCGACGACCGAGCCTCCCGCGGGGGTCGGGAGGGCTCTCCCGTGAACCCGGTCCTGGTGCTGGGGGGAGGGCCCGCGGGCTTGAGTGCCGCCGCGGAGCTCGCGTCCCTGGGCGCCCCGGCGCTCCTGGTGGAGAAGGAGAACTACCTGGGGGGGAACCCCAAGCGCTGGCACTATTCCCTCCTCGCGCCGGATCTCAAGCCCGCCGAGGAGGTGTTGGGGGAGCTCCTGCGCAAGGTGGAGGGGAACCCCCGGGTGGAGACCCGGCTCGAGACCACGGTGACCCAGGTGGAACCGGCGGGCAAGGGCTTCCGGGTCTCCCTGCGGACCCGGGAGACGCTGGAGACCCGGGAGGTGGGCGCGTGCATCCTCGCCACCGGCTTCGACCACTTCGATTCCCGCCGGAAGTACGAGTATGGCTACGGTCGCTACCCCGACGTCCTGGACTTCAAGGAGCTGGAGGGCATGATCCACGACGACCGGATCCTCCGCCCCTCCGACGGGGCGGTCCCCAAGCGCATCGCCTGGATCCTCTGCGTGGGCTCCCGGGACCTCCAGGTGGGGAACACCTGGTGCTGCCGGATGGGGTGCGCGGTGAGCATCAAGCAGGCCGTGGAGATCCGGCAGAAGCACCCGGAGATCGACGCCTACGTCTACTACATGGACATCCGGACCTACGGCCTCTGGGAGGACCTCTACTGGAAGTCGATGCAGCAGTACGGGGTGAAGTTCATCCGGGGCCGCATCGGCCAGATCACCATGGCGGAGGGGGGGAAGCGGCTCGTGGCCACGGGGGAGGACACCATCCTGAGCCGGCCCACGGAGGTGCCCTTCGACATGATCGTCCTGGCGAGCGGCATGGAGCCCGGCCATGGGACCCAGGAGGCCGCGAAGCTCTTCCATCTCCCCGTGGGACCCGAGGGATTCCTCACGCCCAAGGTGGCGGACATCAATCCCGTGGATTCGGGGATCCCCGGCCTCTACCTCGCCGGGGCGGCCACGGGACCCAAGGCGATCCCGGATTCGGTGACCGAAGGAATGGGGGCGGCGCTCCGTGCGTTCCAGTACGCTCGTGACTGAGGGATCCTCGCGGCCCGTCCGCGACGGCACCGACCCGGCCCGGGTGGCCCAGGCATTTCAGCGGTGGGCGCTCCCCTGCGGCACCGGGCCCCTCAATCGGCTGGAGGAGCTCGTGGAGGAGAGGTTCCGGGACGTCCAGTCCCTGGGGGACCTCTCTCCCGGGACCTCCCCGGAGCGCTGGGAGTCGTGGCTCCAGGGGGTGCTCTCCAGCCGTCCCTACCGGGCGGCGATCCTCTCGGAGACCCCCCGGGAGGATCTCCAGGAGGTGCTCCGGGCCGCCCGACGGGGGAGCTACGGGGCCCGGGACATCGCCCGGCTGGCGCCGCGGGTGCGGGGAGCCCCTCCCGAGGTCCAGATCGACGTCATGGCGGACCTCCTGCACGCCGCCGCGCCGGACCGGATCGCGCTCCTCGCGCGGTGGGTCTTCAATCCCGAACGGGGGACAGGTGTCCTCGAGGAGTTCGTGGGACCGAAGCCTGCCACGTACGAGGCGACCCAGGCGCGCCTGGGGGAGCTCCGCCTCCAGCTGGCCCAGCTGGGGTTCCCCTCGTCCACCTTCGCCGCGGTGGACATCCTCCTGGCCCTCACCTACGCGGGGCGGGTCCAGCAGGCGGCCCAGGAGACGTTCCACAGCGGGGGCTTCGAGACGCTCTTGCCGGGGAACTACGGGCTCGCCTCCATGATCCTCGGGGTCCGCCGAAGGAGGTCGTGAGATGCCCATCGTGGAGCCTTCCCTGGTGACGGTCAAGCGCGAGGAGAAGCTGGAACTCGACGGCATCGACGTCTCCGGGGACTGGAATACGTTCCTGGAGCCCCGGGTGCACACGGACCTGGACCTCAAGATCGTGGACTGGGTCCGCTCCCAACCCCAGGGGGAGACCATCTCCCGGTGCTGGCAGTGCGGCACCTGCACGGCGGGCTGCTGCATGCACACGGACTACGGCCTCGAGGAGTTCAACCCGCGCTATTTCATCTATCTCGCCCAGATCGGCTACGAGGAGGAGCTCCGGAAGTACGCCCAGACCATCTGGCGCTGCGTCTCCTGCAACAAGTGCGTGGAGCGCTGCCCCAAGGGGGTGAAGGTGGAGGAGGTGGTCCACACCATCGGGACCTACCTGGAGGTCTCGGGAGGGGCCCCGGAGAGCCCGGCGGACCGCTTTGACCGGGCCTACACGGAGAACCTCCTGGCCCGGGGAGTCCTTGACGAGGCGGCTCTCTTCCGGACCTACGAGCGGCTGGAGGGGCGCAAGACCCCCGCCCGCGACCTCCTGCGGCTGGGGTTCACCATGCTCCTGAGCGGCCGGCTGCACACGGGCCCCTTCGCGCACCGGACCCGGGGTTGGCGCCGGATGCGCCCGGTCCTCACGAAGATCCTGGAGGAAGAAGAGAGGGCCCGACGGGCACGGGTGGAGGCTCCGGCCTCCCGGGCCCGGGGGGGGAGCCCGGGGAGGGCCCCATGAGCGCCGCGCCGGCCTCCCGGGGGCCATCCGATCCGGTTCCCGCGTACTATCCCGGATGCTCCCTCGACGGGCTGGGGAAGGCCTACGAGGTCTCCTGCCAGATCGTCCTGGACCGGCTGGGCCTCTCGCTGGACCGGATCGTGGACTACAACTGCTGCGGCGCCACGGAGGTGAAGAACCTGAGCCACGACGTGTCGGTGGCCCTGCCGGCCCGGAACCTGGCCCTCGCCCGGTCCATGGGCCGTCACGAGGTGGTGGCCGCCTGCAACGGGTGCGTCTACTCGCTCACCCGGGCCAACGATGCCGTGGGCGACGGGGCCACCCGGGCCCGGATCAACTCCCACCTGTCGGCCGGAGGGAGCCCCACCTACGACGGCGAAGCCTCGGTGCAGCACGTCCTGGAGTACATCCGGAACCGGGCGGGACTCGACCGGATCCGGGGAGCGGTCCGGCGACCCCTCCGGGGCCTCAAGGTGGCCCCGTACTACGGCTGTCTCTACACCCGCCCCAAGAGGTACACCGGGGTGGGGCGCGTTCCTGGTACCGACGACCCGGAGCACCCCGTCTTCCTCGACGAGCTCCTGGAGGCGTGCGGGGCCGAGGTGATCCACGACTACCCCGCGAAGACCATCTGCTGCGGGGGCGGGCACGCCCTGAGCGATCTCGACGTGTCCGTGGCGTTCAGCGCCTCGGTGATGCACGAGGCGCGGCGGGCCGGGGCCAACGTGGTGGCCACCATCTGCCCCCTGGGCCAGATCAACATCGAGAACAACCTGGACCGGATCCGGCAGGCGTACGGGGAGGAGGCCATCCTCCCGGTCTCCTACTTCACCCAGCTCATGGCCGTGGCGCTGGGCGCCTCGGTGCGCCAGGCGCGCCTCAAGGACAACTTCTCCCGTCCCGACCTGTTCTTAAGGGAGCGGGGGTTCTCCTGAGAGGTGGACGAAGCATGGCGATGCTGAACGGTTGCGAATTCCCGGACGACCTCCTGTATTTCGTGGAGCGGACGCAGATGACCTGGGTGCGGCTGGAGGGCGACGAGCTCCGCGTGGGGCTCACCGACCCCGCCCAGACGCGGGCGGGGAAGATCCTCCACGTCCGGATCAAGGCGGCGGGCACCGCCCGGGAGCGCGGGAAGCCCATCGCCACCGTGGAGAGCGGGAAGTGGGCGGGGCCCGTGATGGCGCCGGTCTCCGGCGTGGTGGTGGAGCCCAACCCCGAGGTGGAGAAGGATCCGGGCCTCCTCAACACGGACCCGTACGGGAAGGGCTGGATCGTCCGGCTCAAGCCCACCCAGCCCGCGGAGGTGGCGGAACTCCTCCGGAAGGAGGGGGCCCTCGCCAAGTTCCGGGAGATCCTGGAGCGGGACAACATCCACTGCCTGCGGTGCCAGGCGTAGGAGGAACTGCATGAGCGCCACCGGTGCGGGGGGGACCCCCGTGGACCCCGAGGGGAAGCGGATCCTCATGATCATGACCACGGGTCCCGAGGACCCGGACAAGACCTACGCCCCGTTCTACACCGCCGCCCTCATGGCGGCCATGGAGATCGACACCACGATGTACTTCCTCATGCACGCCCCGGAACTCCTTCGGCGGGGGGCGGCCGAGAAGGTACCGCTCAAGAAGGGCGGGAACCTCAAGATGTTCATCGACATGGCCCGGGAGAACGGGGTGAAGTTCCTGGCGTGCGCCGAGAGCTGCCGGGACCTCTGCGAGATCGCCGAGGGCGACCTCATCGAAGGGGTGAAGCTCGTGGGGTCCGCGACCCTCGCGGACCTCGCCCTGGAAGCCGATTCGGTGATCTCATTCTGAGGGTCCCCCGGGACGGGCTTAAGGGCCCCGGAGGCATGCGGGGGCCAAGGGATGGACGCCTGGCGTTGGCTGGACCTGGGACGCGTGGACGGCGTCACCATGGTGAACGTCTTCGTGGCGGTCGCGGGACCGGTGGGCAGGGGCGCCTCCCCCCCCACGGTCCTGGTCCTTCATCCGGAGGCCCCCTTCGCCAACGTGGGGTTCCACCAGGAGGTGGAGCGGGAGATCGACCTGGATCACTGCCGTGCCCACGGGATCCCGGTGACCCGCCGCGTGGTGGGCGGAGGGGCGATCCTGGACGGCCCCTGGGAGCACGACTACATGGTCATCGTGCCCCAGGGGGCGCCGGGCACCCAGGAAGGCGTGGAGGCGTTCTACGACCGCTACCTCCGGCCGGTGCGCGCCACGCTCCAGCGGCTGGGGGTCTCGGCCTCCCGCGCGGGTGTGAATGACCTCGCGGTGAACGGACGGAAGATCAGCGCCAACGGCGCCATGACCCTGGACGGCAGCTGGGTCCTGGTGGGAGACATCCTCCTGGACCTCGACGTGGATGCCATGAGCCGCGTCCTCCGCGTGCCGGACGAGAAGTTCCGGGGGAAGCTCGCCCGGGGGATGGAGGATTGGCTCACCTCCGTCCGGCGGGAGACGGGGAAGGTCCCTTCCCGGGAGGAGGTCTCCCGGATGCTCCGGGAGGAGCTGGGCCGGGAGTTTTCCGTGGAGCTCCGGGACGGGTCCCTCTCCCCCGAGGAGACGGAACGGCTCGCACGACTCCGCGAGGAGCGGTCCCGCGACGCATGGACCTTCCAGAAGGATGCGGCCCATCCCCGGTTCCGGTCCCGGGACCCTTCCCCCGGAGGACGACGGGTGAAGATCTCCCGGGACGTGTACCTGGGACGGGCGGACCACAAGGCCGGAAAGCTCCTGCGGGTCACGCTCCTTGCGCGGAAGGAGGAGATCCTGGAGGTGGAGATCTCGGGGGATTTCTTCACGCTCCCCTTCGACGGACGCATCGCGGAGCTGGAACGCCGCCTCGTGGGCACAAGGCTCGCCCCGGAGCCCCTGGGAGGCGTCCTGGACTCGTGGTTGAATGAGTCCAAGGTCCGCCTGGTGGGGATCTCCCGGGAGGATCTCCTGAAGACGATCCTCGCGGCGGGCCGGGACACGGAGGGGCCCCCTGCCTCGCGGGGGCCCCCCGACCCAACGTAGGAGCCGGGGAGAACCGGCCGCCCTGCTGGGTTGGGGATGATCCTTCACGCCCCGGCCCACCGGGCCACGATCCCTTCCAGTTCCGTCCGCCTCGGGTCCCCCGGGGGGATGGCCTGGGAGGACCCCGCCCGTTCCCCTTCCACGTGCTCGACGTGGACCAAGGCGCCCGACTGGCTCACGGCCAGGTACAGACCGTCCTCTCCCGGCATGCGGACCGCAAGGGCGAACCGGTCCCCCGCCACCTTCACCGCGCGAATCACCTCGCGGGGGGCGCGAGGGGGAAGGGGAGGCAGGTGGACCCAGGAGCGCTCCCGGTGGCGGGGGAGGACCTCCCGCTGGAAGCGGGCCTCCTCTGCGGGAAGAGGTTCTCCAGGGACGAGGCGGAAGAGTTCCTCCTCCTCGAATCCCCGGGCCAGGCATCGCGGGAGGACCTCTCCCGCCGGTGGGGCAGGGAGTTCATGGTCCAGGGAAGTGAGTTCCCGCGCCATCTCGCTCCGCAGGAGCTCCCGGAAGCGGGGATGCGGGCTGCGAAGGATGTCCGCCATCGCCTCGACATCCAAGGACCCCAAAAGACCCCCCACGAGGATGTGGGCACCTTCCCAGTCCCCGCCCGCGTTCCCCGAGATCTTCCGCCCCGCCACCACGAGGTCGCTGGGGGGGCGTAAGTCGGCGCGCAAGCCCAGTTCATGGAGGCATCGCAAGGGACCTCTCAGAAAATGGGCAAGGTCCCGCGCGCCACCCTCTCCCGGGACGCCCGGAACCGCGCCCTCGCGGTACACCAGTTGATAGAACGTCTGGGACGGGTCCAGGAAGGTGGTCCCTCCACCGGTGACCCGGCGGATGACGGTGAGACCGCGCCGGGCCACCTCTTCGAGATCGAGTTCCTCCTCCGCCACCTGGTGGAACCCCAGCGACACGTAGCTCTCCCGGGGTCGCACCAGAAGGAGCGTGTCCGGCGCTTCCCCCTGCGCCACCGAGACCGCCACGCTCTCGGCGAATGTCTGGGCGCGGTAGGGTTCGCAGGCCCCCAGGTCCAACCTTCGCCACGCGGGGGGCACTTCCCCCGGAGGATCGCTCATGGACCAGACTCGGGTGGGTTCGCGAGGGGCGGTCTAGGCCGAAGGGGTCTGGGTGCGGGACGGGGGGGGATCCGCCTCGGGACCGTGGATCCCCGTGGGACGATAGCGGAAGAGCCAGCCGCTTCCCTGAGGGTCCCGATTGATGGGGGAAGGGTCCTGGTACAGCGATTCGTTCACCGCGACGACGATGCCATCCATGGGGAGGGGGAAATGCCCCACCCACTTATCGGACTCGATGCTGACCACGGGATCGCCGCTGCGGTACGACGAACCCGGGACGGGGCCCCGGAAGGCGGTGATCCGCCCCACCTTCTGCCGTGTCTCCTCCCGCAGCCCCACTGTGAAGGAGTGGTCCGACTCGCGCCGGGCCCAGAGTCCCTGGGGGACAGGGCATGCCTGCATCTCCATGGACCTCGGCCCGGAAGCCTCCGGGAGCGTCTGGCGGGGATCCGTTCCCGAGGCGGAACCTCCCTCCCGGTCCCGTTCACCCATGGACCCGGAACCTCCTCCCTTCCCAATTTCCTTCCGAATATTCCCCGGGGACGGGGCAGAGTGCATCCGGCGCACGTACAGCGGTACCGCGGGTCGGCCTGGGATACCTCCGGCACGCAGGCTCCTTCTTCGCTTCCCTTCCCGGGGGAGGAGGGGGCCCTCCTCCCCGGATCGCTGGGGGCTCCGCGACGTCAGATGAAGAGGGTGATCGCATCCGGCCGGGAGGCGAGCTCCAGATAGGTGCTGGCGCCGATGATGTCGTCGACCTCGCCCACCAGGTTCTCCTTGGTGAGACCGAACATGTCCATGGTGGGGGAGCATGCGTGGATGCGGACGCCCGCCGCCTTCGCCTGCTGCATGAACTGCTCGATGGAGGGGAACTTCTGGGCCACCTTCTGCTGCAGCGGGGCAGGGAACACGTCCATGGCGTGCTTGCGTCCTTCCGTGGTGAGGAGCTGCATCCCCCAGAACGTGAAGTAGATGTGGGCATCCATCCCCAGGGCCCGGGCCGTGGTGGCCAGGATGAGGGAGGGATAGGCCATGTCGGCGCCCCCCTTGGAGACCACCAGGATGAGGGACTTCTTCCCTTCCTTCTTGGCATGCTCGATCGTCTCGGTCGCCCGTGTCGCTCCCGTGGTTGCCGTCATGTTCTTCGTTCCCCCTTCACTTGTGTTTCAGCAAGAACCGGTAGGCCCCATCGCTCTGTTCGTTGGCGAGGAGCGGGTTCCCCGTCCTCTTGGCGAACGCCTCGAAGTCCGAGGGGGCTGCGGGGTCGTCCGCGAGCACCTCCAGGACCTCGCCGCTCTTGAGGGTCTCCAGCATCTGACTCGCCTTCAGGATGGGCATGGGGCAGAAAAGCCCCCGCGCATCCAGATTCGCCGTGGGACTCGTCTTCTCGGTCACGTTGGAACACCGTGCGGCGTGCTAAGCCGGGACGGTATTTACAACTTTTCATTTGTCCAATTTGTCCGGTCCCCCTCTTCCGGTGGGAGGGGGGGTCCTGCCCTCCCGCCGCGGGGGAGGCCGGGGAGGCGAACGGATCCGGTCATCCCCAAGGCGCGAGGTCCTTTCGCTCCAGGATGGATGCCTTGGGGATGGTGAGGATGTGGCGGAAGGCGGGGAACATGTCCTTCCCGAATCGCCGCGCGTACTCGGGGTTCTCCGCCGCGAACGCCACCTCTCCCAGAGCGAGGAACTCATCGTCCTCGCGCAGGAGGACGCCGGCGACATGGAAGACCGGCCCGGGAAGGATCCCCTGGACCCCCGGGAACTCGAGCGGGTCCGGAGCCCGGTATTTCACGTAGACCACCCGGGGGCGGATCGCCTCGGCCGGGGCGGGCCCACCGGCCATGGAGATGGGCACAAAGGGGGATGGACCCTCGGTCATGGGAGCTGGACCACCTTCTCCGACCCGAAGAGGCCCTGGACGAACTCCCCATAGGAGATGGCCCGGATCCTGCGACCGGCGGAGGGGACGAGGCCCCTCCCCCGGAGATCCTCCTCGAGGACCCAGGACTCGTCGGGCCCCGCGTCCCCGGGAGGCGTCTCCACCTCGTAGGCGGCATTCTCGAGGAGGATCTCGACGAGCCGGGCCTTCCGTTCCCGGGCCAGGGCGGCGAGGGCCCCCAGGACCGAGCGCTCGCCCGGGTCCAGCGGGGACAGCCGGACCACGAGCCAGATGGGGGCGGGCGGTTCCGCGGTCATAGCGGCACGACGCGGAGGGCCCCCGCCAGCGCCTCCGCTACCTCCCGGTCGTGGACCCCGCGGATGGGGATGCCGGGCGAGATGCGTTCCGGACCGATGCCGCGCGCTTCCAGGGAACCCAGGTGCACCAGGGCGGGGTTCGACGGGGTCACGATCCCCTGGAGGGAACGATCCAGCGGAGGACCCAGGAGATGGGGCACCTGATCCCGGACGAGGGCGCGCACCCCCTCCCCCATGAAGAGGCACTGAATGGGGATGTCCAGCGCGCTGGTCATGGCCAGGATGCGGATCGCCTCGGAGAGGTGGTTGGTGGTGTGGGGGGGGTGCCGGATCCAGACCAGGACCGGCTTCATGGGGCACCTTCCTGCGCGAAGGTGAGGAACCGGTCCGCCGAGGAAAGGAGTTCGGAGAGGTCCTCCAGGGTGCCGTTCCGGGCGTTGGGGAGGATGGCCTCGTCGTGGAGACCCCGGAACCTGGCGCAGGTGGAGCAATTGATGAGCTGCACCGACGCGGGCAGCTCCGCGAACTTCGTCACCACCGTGGACAGTTCCGCGGAGGCCATGGCCCGGCTGGTGTTGTACACGCCGTCCCCCAGGAAGAAAATGGTGGTGGAATGTCCCCCCTCCGCCGCCGCCCGGGCGAGCCCCGCCGCGATCTCGGGGCTCCGGTGCTGGATCGGGGAAACAAAGAGGAGGATCCCCAAATGGCCCAACCCCGACCTCCTGCCTCACCGCGGGGGCAACAATCTCCATCCCGCCTTGGTGCACGCGTACCGGATCCCGTCGATCTCCACGATGCCCCCGATGTCCACCGTGCTCTGGTAGAAGAGCTTGTTCAGGATGGCCTCGTGCGGGGGGAGTCGGGGGGGTTCTCCCCCTTCGAGGGACTCCGCTTCGAAGGGATCCCCCCGGGCCTGGACGATACGAAGGGAGCGGGGAGGGTCCGCCATTCCGTTCAACCTCCCGGAGGTTCCGGGGAGGATAGAGAAGCCCCGCGCGATCCGCCCCGTGCGGCGTGGGCGAGGCGATCCAAGAGGGCCCGCACCCGGCGGGCGATGATCTCTCCCGTGGGTTCCCGGAACTCCTCGATGCGCCCCGCATCGGCGAGGGCCGGCAACGCGGGGGAGATGGGAAGGCTCCCCAGGTACGGGATCCCCATGCGGTGGGCGTATTCGGGCCCCCGGGAGGCGCCGAAGAGGTCGATCCGGTCCCCGTGCGGGCAGACGAGGTAGGCCATGTTCTCGATGAGGCCCAGGATGGGGGCGCGGAAGGTCTTCGCCATGTGGGCCGCCTTGGCCACCACCTCCGCCGAGAGTTCGGTGGGGGCCGTGACCAGGACCACGCCGTCCGGCGCCAGGGACTGGAACACGGTCATGGGGGCGTCGCTGGTTCCGGGCGGCAGGTCCACCAGGAGATAATCCAGGGGAGGCCACAGGGTGTCCTTGTAGAGCCCCCGGATGGCGCTGTTGACCATGGGGCCCCGCCACAGGAGCGGGATCCGGGTCGCCGCCGTGACCGATGCCATGGACATGACGTGGATCCCTGTGGAGGTGGTGAGGGGCTCGATGGACTTCCCATCGGCGCTGAGATGTGGCGTGCCTCCGAGACCGAACACCCGGGCGATGGAAGGCCCCGTGATGTCGGCGTCGAGGACGCCCACCGCAGCCCCTTCCCGGCGGAACTCGGCGGCCAGGAAGGCCGTGACGAAGGTCTTTCCCACTCCGCCCTTCCCGGAGATCACGGCGAGGACCGAGCCCACGCGGGATCGGTCCAGCCGTCCGATGGCGAAGGATGCCTCCGGGGAAGAGGCCCGGGGAGGCGTCGCGGGCAGGACCTTGAGTCGCCCTCCCTTCGGGTCCGGTCCCGCCATAGATTCCGTGGATGGGAGGGAGCCGCTATAAACGCTCCCGAGGCGTACGCGAGAGCTTATGTGAACCTCTGCGTTCCCCTTCTTCGGACCCGGATTCCGGGGCCACGCCGAGGACGGCAGGACGATACGATGACCGAGGTGACGTTTGCCTGTCAGTGGGTGGGCTTCGAATGCGAATGGGCTCTCCGGGCCCCCGATGCGCAGGAAGTGGTTCGGCGTATGCGCGACCATGTCCGGTGCGCCCACGGGCTCACGGACCTCCCTGCGGATCTGGAGGCACGGACTGCTGCCGCCGCCCGGCCCGTGTGAGGACGACCGGTGCATGGCGGCGCGTCTCAGCATCTCCGAGCGGCTGGGGGCCAACTCGTTCCAGACCGACAAGACCCCCCACCTCACGCTCTCCGATCCGGCGCTCTGCACCCGATGCGAGCTCAAGCCGTGCATCCGCGTCTGTCCCGCGGAGGTCTACCACTGGGACACGGACCACCTGCGCATCAACTACGAGAACTGCCTCGAGCTCGGGGCCTGCCGCGTGGCGTGCCACCAGCTGGGGAACGGAGCACTCCGGTGGGAATTCCCCCCGGGGACCCGGGGCGTCATCTACCGCTACGGTTGACCCGACGGGGTCCCGAGGGGCTTCCCGGGCCAGGCCCCGCGGAAAATTGGACAAATGTCGAAAGGGTTTTCATCCCCCTGGGACTGCAGGGGTCCAGCCAAGGTGGGATCCGACCCCACTTCCCGGGGTCGGGATCCACCGGCGGGGAACCATGCCAACCTACGTGCTCACGAGCAAATGCAAGGGCTGTATGGAATGCGTCCGGATCTGTCCCAGCGACATCATGCACATCGACCCGGGGCAGGGCCGGGCCTACAACATCGAACCCTCCATGTGCTGGGAGTGCTTCGCCTGCGTGAAGGCCTGTCCCGAGGCGGCCATCGAGGTACGGGGATACGCGGACTTCGCGCCGCTCCACCATCGCGTGGTCCCCACCCGGACCCCCGAGCGCATCGAGTGGAAGATCACCATGCGCGACGGGTCCCTCAAGGAGTTCGCCTACCCCATCCGCACCACTCCGTGGGGGTCCATCCGTCCCCCGCAGGAGTCGCCCGCCCCCGAGGGTTCGGCCCTGGGTTCGGAACTCCTCTCCTTCGAGCCCGATTACCTCGCGGTGGAGGCGCTCCCCACCCTGCCCCGGCCCGCGTCCGGAGGGACGTGAGCCCCGGAGGCGGATCATGGAGGACGGACGACCCAGCCAACCCAAGGTGGTGGACTGCGACATCCTCATCGTAGGGGGGGGCTTCGCCGGATGCGGCGCTGCCTTCGAAGCCCGCTACTGGGGACGGGACCTCAAGATCGTGGTGGCCGAGAAGGCGGCCATCGAGCGCAGCGGCGCCGTGGCCCAGGGGCTCTCGGCCATCAACTGCTACATGGGGATGCGATGGGACGAGAACAAGCCGGAGGACTTCGTCCGCTACGTCCGCAACGACCTCATGGGGCTCTCCCGGGAAGACCTGGTCTACGATGTGGCCCGCCACGTGGACTCCACGGTCCACATGTTCGAGGAGTGGGGCCTGCCCATCTTCACGGATCCCCAGACCGGACGCTACGTCCGGGAGGGGCGCTGGCAGATCATGATCCACGGGGAATCGTACAAGCCCCTCATCGCCGAGGCGACCCGGAAGGCGGCCTCCGAGGTCCATGAACGGGTCATGGTGACCCACCTCCTGCCCGATGCCCGCGACCCGCATCGGGTCGCGGGGGCGGTGGGCATCAACGTGCGCACCGGAGCCTTCACCGTGTTCCGGGCCAAGGCGGTCATCGTGTCGGCGGCGGGCGCCTCCCACATCTACCGCCCCCGGTCCGCGGGGGAAGGGTCCGGCCGCACATGGTACCCCCCCTGGGCGACCGGCTCCGCCTACGCGCTCCTCATCCAGATGGGAGCCGAGATGACGCAGATGGAGAACCGGCTCGTGGTCACCCGGTTCAAGGACGGCTACGGGCCCGTGGGCGCATGGTTCCTGCTCCTCAAGGCGGTGGCCACCAACGCGGCGGGGGAGAACTTCGAGGTGAACCGTCTCCCGGAGCTCCGGGAGCGGGTGGGGAAGTATGCCGACGCGAAGCCCATGCCCACCTGCCTGCGGAACCACATCATGCTGCAGGAGATCCAGGAGGGGCACGGACCCATCCTCCTGCACACCGAGAGGGTCCTCGACACCCCCGAGAAGGTCTCCATCGGGTGGGAGGACTTCCTCAACATGACCATCGGCCAGGCGGTGACCTGGGCCTCGCAGGGGATCGAGCCCACCAAGACCCCGTCGGAGCTCATCCTCTCCGAACCCTACGTCATGGGATCCCACGCGGTCTGCGCCGGGGCCTGGACCAGCGGACCCGCGGACGTGGCCCCGGACGGATATCAGTGGACCTACAACCGGATGACCACCATCCAGGGGCTCTTCGGGGCGGGGGACACGGTGGGGGGATCGGCCCACAAGTTCTCCAGCGGGTCGTACACCGAGGGACGGCTCGCGGGCAAAGCCGCGGTGGCGTACCTCCGGGACCATCCGGACGCCCCCACGGTCCCGGAGGGGCTCCTCGATTCGCTCCAGCAGAATCTCTTCGCGCCCATGGAACGCTACGAGAGCCGCCGGGGCCTCGTGACGGCGGGGACGGTGAACCCCGAGATCCTCTACCCGGACCAGGGGCTTCACCGCCTGGAGAAGATCATGGACGAGTACGGGGGAGGCGTGGGCTCCAACTACACCACCAACGCCCACCTCCTGGAGCGGGGTCTCGCCCATCTCGCCCTCCTGCGGAAGGACCTCGAGGACGTGGCGGCCCGGGACCTCCACCAGCTGCAGAGGGCCTGGGAACTCCAGCACCGCCTCTGGACCGCGGAGGCGGTCCTTCGGCACACCCTGTTCCGGCAGGAGACCCGCTGGCCGGGCTACTACTACCGCTCCGACTTCCCCAAGGTCGACGACGAGAAGTGGCACTGCTTCGTGAACTCCGTCTACGACCCGGGAACGGGCCAGTGGAAGCTCTTCACCCGGCCGTACCACGCGCTCTTCTAAAGGGGCGGGAGGCACGATGATCCCCCCGCCCCACGGAGGGCGCCTCGTGGACAAGGTCGTGACCGGGCCCCGACGGGAACGCCGCGCCGAGGAGATCCGGGAGCTGCCGGCCATCACGCCGTTCATCGATCAGATCTACGATGCGGAGAAGATCGCCCAGGGGGCCTACAGCCCCCTGGAGGGATTCATGGACTCGGCGACGCTCGCGGGGGTGCTGGAGAAGGGAAGGCTTCCCGACGGACTCCCCTGGCCCATGCCCATCTTCCTGGCCCCCCCCGACCGCGCGTCGCGGGAGGTCCTGGGCGCGGTGAAGCCGGGGGACGATATCGCCCTCCGGGACGAGGGGGGGCGTCCGTTCGCCATCCTCCACGTGGCGGAGAAGTTCCCGCTGGAGAAGGGGAAGGTGGCGCAGGGGGCCTACGGCACGCAGGACCCCCGGCACCCCAACGTGGCCGACCTCACGGAGATGGGGGACACGGCCCTCGCGGGGCCGGTGGAGCTCGTCCACGCTCTGGACCTGCCCGCCCACAGCTTCGAGCGGACCCCCCGGGAGATGCGGGAGGAGTTCCAGCGCAGAGGGTGGAAGAACGTCGCGGGCTACCAGTGCCGGAACCCCCCCCATACCGCCCACGAGTACCTCCAGAGGTGCACGCTGGAGCGCGAGGACGTGGACGGGCTCCTCATCCATCCCGTGGTGGGCCGCCTCAAGAAGGGGGACTACCGCCCGGAGGTGATCCTCGCCTCCTACGACACCCTCGTGCGGAACTACTATCCCCCGGACCGGGTGCTCCTCGCCTCCCTCTCCATCACCATGCGGTATGCGGGGCCCAAGGCGGCGCTCTTCTATGCCATCGTGCGGAAGAACTACGGCTGCGGACTCTACATCGTGGGGCGCGACCAGGCCGGCGTGGGAAAGTTCTACGACCCGTTCGCGTGCCAGCGCATCTTCGACGAGTTCGACGTGGGGGTCATCCCGCTCCGGTACGGGGAAACCTTCTACTGCCGCATCTGTCACGGCATGGCGACCGGGAAGACCTGCGCGCACCCCCCGGAGGCGCACCTGGCGACGAGCCAGACGGGGATCCGCCAGAGGCTTTTGGCGGGGGAGTCCCTCCCCACGGAGATCCTGCGCCCCGAGGTGGCCAAGATCCTGGCCCGGGGCGATGCGCTCCTCCCTTCCTGAGGCCCGGCCGGAGGGGATGCCCCATCTCGACGCGGACGAAGGAGGATTCTCCGGTGCGCTGGACCTCCCGGGTGGCCGCGGACCCGCTCGCACTCTCGCGGGAGACGGCTCCCGTGTTCCGCGAGTTCCTTGCGGAGGTCCGGAGCTCCCTGGAAGCCCATCCGTGGCCCGTTCTGGTGGACCTCCCGGCGGACCGCGCGATCCAGGTGGTGGGGGACATCCACGGAGATTACGTCGCGCTGGCGAGCGCCCTCAAGTTCCGGCGGGAGAGGGCCCCACCGGACCGGTTCGTGGCCCTGGGGGACTACGTGGACCGGGCGACGCGATCCCAGCCGGATCCCGCCTCCCTTCCGGGGGGATCCCTCTGGACCGTGGCCCACCTGTTGGCGTGGGCCGCGGAAGCGCCCTCGGAGGTGATCCCCCTCATGGGGAACCATGAATCCTGCCGGCGCCTCCCGGTCCCCGGTCCCACCTTCTTCCGGGAGATCCGGCGCATCTTCGGACCGGAGGAGGCCCTCACCATCTACCCGGAGGTCATGGACCTTCTGGAACGCCTTCCCCTCGCGGCCCGCACCGGGAACGGGGTCTTCCTGGCCCACGGAGGGATCCCCCCCCATGGTTCGGGCCCTCCCGATGCCTGGCGCCGGGATGACCTCGCCCTCCTGGAAGGCCTGCTCTGGGCCGACCCCGAGGTGGGCTACCAGGACCGGGGCATCGGGACGGCCTATTCCGAGGACCGCTTCCGGCGGGCTCTCGACGATCTGGGTTGCCGGATGATGGTGAAGGGGCACGCGCCCCACCATTCCGGGGTGGCGATCTTCGGGGGACGCCTCCTGACCCTGCACACGTCGGACCTCTACGCGGGCTTCGGCCACACCGGGATCCTGATGGCCGAGATCCCGCCCATCCCCGAGATCCGCTCGGCCCGCGACCTCCGCATCCGTCGGGTCCAGGACGGAAGCTGGCAACCGTATTCCATCCGCTGGGATTGACGGCCCCTTCCCCCCGGGACGCCCTCGTTCCACTTCGGGGCGACTCGTCGGTCTCCTCGCCCGGGCACGGAACTCATTCTCCTACTCCCCAATGGCTCCGCGCCGGGGAGGAAAGCTCTAAGCGGGAGGCATGGGTCCCGCGATGGGACGGGTGCCCTCACCGGGCGCCTGGTGGAATGGATCATGCAGCTCACCCAACGGGTCACGGTGTCTCTCCGCCAGCAGCAGGGCTACAATTTCCAGGTGGACTGGGGGCTTGCGAACGCGCCCCCGGGGACCGTGGATGAGCCGCCCCCCATCGGCGGGGGGGCGGGGCCCAACGCGGCACGCCTGGTGGCGGCCGCCGTGGCGCATTGCCTCGCGTCGAGCCTCCTCTTCTGCCTCGAGAAGTCGCACGTGGCGGGGACCACCATCTCGGCGTCGGTGGAAGCCGAGATCCAGAGGAACGACAAGGGGCGTTGGCGCCTCGCGCACCTCACGGTGACCCTGGACCCCAAGGTCCCCGCGGGGACCCGGGAGCAACTCTCCCGGTGCCGGGAGATCTTCGAGGACTACTGCATCGTGACGGAGAGCATCCGGCACGGGGTCCCGGTGGACGTCAAGTGGGTGGAGAACCCGGTGGGGTAGCTCGGGGGCGCGGGGGAGCATCCCCGGTGGCGGGGAGGCCCGCTTCATCGGGCGGAGGGGACTCCTTCAAGTACGGCACGGCGGCCCAGATGAGCTTGTTCTCCGCCTTCCTCAGGAGCGCCTCGAACGCCTCCCGGGAGATCCCCAGGCGCTGGCCCAGGGCCTGCGTGGTGGTCCCCCGGGGGATCCGGTAGTAGCCCTGGGAGACCGCGAGGAGGAGGGCCGACCGCTGGCGGTCCGTGAGGCCCCGGAAGAGAGCCCCGGCCGGCACGAGGAAATCCCCTTCGAACGCGGCCGTCTCCAGGGGATGTGTGGAGAACTCCAGGACCTCCGCCCGACGGCGGATCGCCTCCAGGGCCGGCGCCGCGTCGATCCCTTCCGTCCGCATGAACTGGTAGGATTCCCCCACCTGGGAATACGAGGAGGGAGGAAGGTAGAGGGTCCCGTGGGACTCCATGGTGGGGATCACCTGGGCCCGGGTACAGCAGGCGCAGACCGGGAACTGAACCAGGGCGGACCGGCTCTCCGGATCCTCGAAGAGGAGTGTCCCCCCCCGATCCCCGTACACATCGAGGATGGCCTCGAGGCTCGGCGGATCCGGACCGTGCACCTCCAGGATGGCGTTGCGCCCCCGGTGGCACAGGTGGGTGGCCCGGGTTCCCGGGCGTTGGGCGATGACCTCGGCGAACGGGCAGTCGTGGCGCACCTGGAGGGAGATGATCTGCATGGCCACCACCGGTCCCGGGATCCCGGGGGCCCCCGGATCGTTGCATATGCAACGACTGGGCTCATGGGTCCCGGGGCCTTCATGTCGTCCAAGGTGATATCGATGCCGACCTACGAGATCGAGCACACGTGGGAACCGTCGCAGACGAACAAGGTCGTGGCCAAGGTGGGAGCCGCCGTGGAGGCCGCCAAGCAAGGGAAGGTGCCCGCCGGGTTCCGCCCGGTGGCGATCTACGCGGTCCCGGGCACCACCACCGCCCACTGCGTGTGGGACGCCCCCAGCAAGGATGCGCTGGAGTCTCTCTACAAGAGCCTGGACATCCCCACCCGCCGGGCGATCCGGGAAGTCCAGCCGTTCTTCCTGCGCTGAGCCGGTCCCACACCGCCCCTATCCCCCCGGTGCCCGGCTCCCCCAGGGGCCAGCCATCGGGGGGCAACCCTTTCGTGGGACGGAATCCCCGGCGTCTGCCGGGTCTCTTTATCTCCCGGGGGACCCTCCCCGCGATGAGGGAAAGAAGGCGACATGGCGCGCCGGCCCCGCCATTCCCGCTTCTGGCGGCAGCACACTCCCTACACCTGCGGACCTGCGGCCCTGGGAAATTTCCTCCTCCTGTGGGAACCGCATGCTCCCGGCCCCTCGCTCACCGAGGAGATCCATCTGTGGCGGGAGAGCTCTTCGATACTCTGCCCGGGGAGCCATGCCGCCTCGCTGGCCCTCGCGGCGGCCCATCGGGGCCTACGCCCGATCATCTACGAATCCGGCCGCAGGCCGTTCTTGGCGGACCATGTCCGGAGGGACCATCCCCGAGTGGATGCCGTCACCTACCTGGTTCTGGACCGGGTCCTTCGGGAGGATGCGCGCCGGGAGGGGATCCCCACGTTCCGCGGACCCGGCCCCCCGGACGTGGGAGAAGACGGAGGAGCGGGACTTCTGCTCATGGATTCCGCCCACGTGGGCCACCGCGAGATCGCCCCGCACTGGGTCGGTCTGCTCACGAGGGAGGGGGGAGGGACGATCCTCTTCGACCCCCTCCGCCGGAGGGCTCTCCCCTCCTCCCGGAGCCTCCGCGATTGGTGGGAAGTTTCGGGATACGCTGGAAGCCGTTGCTGGATAGGGCTACGACCCCCCTCCCGCTCCCGCCCTCAGGTGGTCCCGGCAGGGCACTCCTCCTCGGGAAATAGGACCGGTAGTCCGTCGAGAAGGTGGGTTGCCTCCGGTTAGGGCTTGTGCCGGCTTTCCTGGAGGGCGGACGTCTGCCGTTGCATACCACATCGGGATGCGTTTCCTTCTGATGCACCATGACGGGCGGATCGTTGCGGCAATCCGTGGTGACCCGATCTCCCGTTCCCCATCGCAGGATCGGGAGAGATTCCGGGTCCACAAGCCTCCTTCCGGAAGGGAGAGATGGATGGAGGTGCGACAGTTGATCCACCACGCCCCTCCCCGTTCTCACACGTCCCCATCCCACAACGGAAAGTGAAAGAGGCATGCGGGGGGGGGAAACTTCGGACGGGCCCGGTCCGGGGGGTAAACTTCCCTCCCGTCAACGCGTCGCGGGAAGCTCTGCGGGGGGAGAGGCGCCCGGCCGCCCCTCGTGGATCTCCCGGAAGGCCTTCCACAAATTGTACCCGCCGATCACGCCCACGACAAGGATGACCAGGACGGTGGAGACCCCGATGGCATTGAGGTTGGGGACCGGGTTCCCGGTGGAGATGGCCACCCGGTCCAGCGTGGGGAGCGCCACCACGAGGGCTCCGATGAGGGCGAAGGCGACGCCCCCGATGTAGAGGGTCCGGGCCGCCGTGGACCGGCCCACGCGTTTCATCTGGTCCATGGAAAGGTGCTTCATGCGGGCCAGGGTGGCGAAGAGTGCCCCCGTGATGATCTGCATGACCATGGTGCCGAGCCCGAACATGACGCCCACGAGGGCGGCCCAGCCCAGGGATGGCATCTGGGGGGCCAGCACGAACACGATGATGACCGCGTAGCCCCCGAACCCCCACCCCGCCACGAACCCGTGAACGAGCGCCATGCGCAGCGGGACCGGGCGCAGCTCCGATTCGGGGAGGGGGGAACGCTCCGCGCTCGCCGAGTGGTGACGGTGCGTCCCGAGGAAGCGGCCCAGGATCCGCTCCATGAAGTCATCCAGGGGCAGGTGGATGGACGTGCCGCGCAGAAGATACCAGCCGGCCAGGAACATGACGATCCCCACCGCGATGTAAACGGGGCCGTCGAGGTTGTACACCGTATAGATGGCGGCGAGGCCCAGGAACCCGAGGCTGGTCAGGATCGCCCTCTGGATGGTGAACCCTGCGGAGAATGTGAAGCCGGCCTTCATCCCCCCGCGGCTGCTGTAGCTTCCCACCGAGTAGCTGAACGTGATGGGCCAGGTGTGCTCGTCCGGGGTGGCCCCGTGCAGGATCCCCAGGATGAACCCGATGGCGAGTATCGAGGGGATGGTGAGCCCCGAAGGAGGGTTGAGAAGGAATCCGAGGCCCCACATGGGGGTGCCTCACCGTCCCGAGGTCCGGTGCGGGAGGCAGGGGGAGATGGGGCGTCCATGGGGACACAGCCGGGGGTGCCCCTGGGTGTCGCACAGGCGCTCCACCGTGGTATGGGTGAGGGCGAGGTCGATCTCCCGGGCCGCACGGCAGGCATCCCGTGCCTTCCAGCCCAGGGAGGCGAAGAGACTCTCCGCCAGCCGGTGATGCCTCTCGTACTCCCGGAAGGTAAGCCAGCCCCGGGGGGTGAGCCGCGTCTTCCCTCCGCGCCGCGTCACGAGTCCCATGGACTCGAGGATCCGAAGGTGGCCCAGGGCCGACGGGGGGCTGATCCGCATCGAATGGGCCACCAAGGAGAGGGGGACCCCCGCGGGAAGCAATGAGCGGTTGGCGATGGCGGTTAGGGCTTCTATCTGCCGCCGTCGCAGATGTGCCAGAGCTTCCATGGGGGGGGACAGGCGCCCAGAGATATAAGGTTACCCCTTATTTTTAGTCCGGGCCTAATCAAGATTCTCTACGAGAAGCTCCGCATCCCGAACCAGTCAGGTCCGGCGAGGATTGGGAAGGGGTTCCGCGGGATCCCGGGGGCTCCCCCGGGGCCCCGCGGAAGAACCCGGTCCCTTCCCGCCCGGGACGGACCGGGATCACTCCGAGTTGCGACGCCGCCGCCGGTTCGAGTCCTCATCCCCCTCCTCTGCCGATCCGGACCGTTCCCGGGGACGGAAGGGCCTGCGGTCCGAGGGACCGAATCGTCGTGGTCCCCCGCCCCGGTCGGACCGGGACCACCCTCCGCGGCCCGCGAAGCGGGGGCTACCCCCCCGGGGGAATGCTCCGCGACGGTCGGAGCGGCCCCCGTAGGACTCCCGCCGTGCTGGCAGGGAAAAGCGGTTCCCGCAGGAGCCACACTCCCCGGCGATGGTGCCGTCGGGCTGGGTCGAAAAGCGCAGGGGACCCCCGCACTCTCGGCAGGGGCGTGCCGTGGGAGATGAGAAGGCGGGGCCCTGGGAGCGGAACCGCCGCGGTTCCCCCCGTGAGGTGCGTGGAGGGGAAGGTACGCTCCCGGGAGACCCTTCCCGGACGTAGATCACCTGGGCCGCGCAACCCGGGCAGCTTCCCTGAAGGCGGCCATCGGCCTCCACCTGGAGGGTGATGGAGGCTCCACAGGTCGCGCACTGGACGAGGGGAGGGGGTGTGCTTCCCACGGGGGAGGGATTCTCGGTTCCCGGTGTCGATGTCGCGGTTCCCTCCTCACCGGTGTCGACCCCCGCAGGGGTCGACTGGTCCCAGATCGTGAACCCATGGCCGCAAGCCCCGCACGCGGCCGTCAGGACGCGGGCGGTTCGGGTGGCGTACTCCACGGGGGCCCCACAGCCGGGACAGGTTGAACTCATGGTCTCTCCACCGACGGGGACCGGTCCCCCTTCATTACCATTCCGCATGCGAGACACCTCTTGTTTCAAATGTGAAATAGTGAAGACAAGCGCCCGGGGAAGGGGAGGAGGTTGCGCGGAGGATCCTCGCATTCTCCCCGAGTCATGGCGGGACGCTTCTGCGGGAGAGCCTGTGTCCCGGCGGCACTTTCCCGAACTCTCGGGATACGCCGCACGGTGCCTTTCCGTGTTCCCGAGGTGGTTGGCCCCGGTGGGATGAAGCCCCACCGTCATCCCCACGCGGGGTCACGGATCGTCCCTCTCCCTCGCTGGTCCGTTCCCCAAAGGTAGTTCATGAGTGGTGGGGTGCCCTCTCCCGTGACGGGGACGGAATCTGTGGGTTGGGTGATCGTGGGGGATGCGGACGAGGACCTCCGGGGGTTTCTGCGGCCGGGGGAACCCCATCTGTGGGCCGACGCGCGGACGCGCGGGAAGGTCCGGGGGCAACCCGTCCTCTTCCTCCAGAGCACTCGGGAGGGTCGGGCCCATTGGGTCGGATCTGGCTTTGTGCTCGCGCCCGAGGAGCGATGGAAGGCTCTGGGGGTCTGGATCCAGTGCGTCCGCGTCCGGCCGGCATCCCTGGTGGCCCCGGGCCGCTCCACCAACGGAGCTCCCGGCTCCATGGGAGACGTCCCCCTGGGCCCGATGGACCGCTGGGAGAACCGTTCCCTGGCTTCCCGGCTGGGGGTCCCCGGATTCCGCATGCGGACGCCTTACCTGGAGGATGGCCGGGACATCCGGGTGACCGCTGCCGATCGGGACCTCCTCTTCCGGTTCTTCCCTGCGCTACGGGAATGGTGGAAGGAGGCCCAGGCCTCCTCCCGCCAGGGAACCGCCGGGGGGGCCTGAGGGAAGCCATTCCGGGAGAAGGATAGGGGCCCTTGAGCGAGTGCCATCCCCGGCCATCATCCTGCGATCCGAGGGACAGGCCCTCCGTGGCCCTTTTCGAAAACTGTTTAGGAGGGCGCAGGGTGGGGGGACCCTCATGGCATCGGACTACACAGGCCGGAGGGCGCTCGTCACCGGTATCACTGGTCAGGACGGGAGCTTCCTGGCCGAGCAGCTCCTGGAGAAGGGATACGAGGTCTTCGGGCTCGTCCGACGCCTCTCCACACCCAACACCCAGAACATCCACCACCTCCTGGGCCGCGTGCAGCTGGTGGACGGGGATCTCCTGGACCAGGCGTCCCTGGAGAACGCGATCCGCCAGGTGGAGCCTGACGAGATCTACAACCTGGCCGCCCAGAGCTTCGTGGGGGCCTCCTTCAGCCAGCCGGTGGTGACGGGGGAGGTCACTGGGTTGGGCGCCCTGCGGCTCCTGGACGCGATGCGCCATCGGGCGGACAAGGCCCGTTTCTACCAGGCCTCCTCCAGCGAGATGTTCGGAAAGGTCCGCAAGAGCCCCCAGGACGAGAGCACGGAGTTCTATCCCCGGAGCCCGTACGGCGTCGCCAAGGTGTATGCCTACTGGGCCTGTGTGAACTACCGGGAGAGCTACGGGCTGTTCATCTCCAACGGCATCCTCTTCAACCACGAATCCGAGCGCCGGGGGATGGAGTTCGTCACCCGGAAGATCGCCCATGGCGTCGCCAGCATCAAGCTGGGGCTCACCGACCACATTTCCCTGGGGACCCTCGATCCGCGTCGGGACTGGGGCTATGCCCCCGAGTACACCGACCTCATGTGGAGGGCTCTGCAGATCCCCTCCCCGGAGGACTTCGTGGGGGCCACCGGGGAGACCCACTCGGTCCGCGATTTCGTCGAGGCAGCCTTCCGCCATGTGGGCATCCCCGAGTGGACCCAGCGGGTCCGCCTGGACCCCAAGTTCGCCCGCCCCGCCGACGTGGACCATCTGTGCGGAAACCCCCAGAAGGCCCGGGAGCGGCTGGGCTGGGTGGCCCGGACCCGGTTCGACCAGCTGGTGGGGATCATGGTGGACGCGGACCTCCGTCGGCTCTCGCGGACCGGGTGAATCCGGGCCCGCTCACGGCGAAGTCGGACCAGGCCCCTGGGAAATGGGATCTTCGGGGCGGGGTTCCCGAACCGCCGGTCCCACGGGGAAGAACCGACGTTCCAGCCGGAGGGAAAGCTGGACCAGGGCCAGGAGGACCGGGACCTCGATGAGGGGACCCACCGTGGCCGCCAGTGCCTCCGCGGAGGAGATCCCGAACACCGCCACCGCCACGGTGATGGCCAGTTCGAAGTTGTTGCTCGCCGCGGTCAGGGAAAGGGCCGCCGTCCGGGCGTAGTCGGCCCGGGCCCGGAGCGCCATGGCGAAACTCACGAGGAACATGACGACGAAGTAGATGGAGAGGGGGATCGCCACGTACAGGACCTCCTGGGGGGCGGCGAGGAACGAACTGCTCTGGAAGGCGAACATCGCCACGACGGTGTAGAGCAGGGCCACCAGGGAGAGGGGAGCCAGGGAGGGGGCGAAGCGGCGGTCGTGGTACTCCCTTTGCCCCCGTCTCACGAAGCTCCACCGCGTCAGGAAACCGGCCAGGAAGGGGAGGCCCAGGAAGATCCCCACGCTGAGGACCACCAGATCCCACGAGATGGGGACGGCCACCGAGGCGAGGCCCACCAGCGGGAGGAGGACGGCGACGAAGAGATAGATGTACAGGCCGTAGAAGAAGACCTGGAAGAGGCTGTTGAAGGCGACGAGGCCGGCCGCGTATTCCCGGTCCCCACCCGCGAGCTGGTTCCACACCAGCACCATGGCGATGCACCGGGCGCTTCCGATCATGATGAGACCGATGAGGAGCCCCGGAAAGCCGTGGAGGAACACAACGGCGAGGCCGAACATGAGCAGGGGGCCCACGAACCAGTTCTGGACCAGGGTCAACAGAAGGAGCCGACCATTGCGGAAGACCCGGCCCATTTCCTCGTAGCGGACGCGGGCCAGGGGGGGATACATCATCACGATGAGTCCGAGGCCCACCGCGAGGGGTACGGGAGTCCCCGGAATGACCCAGCTCCCCAACGTGTGGACGGCCCCGGGGAGGTACCGGCCCAGAAGCAATCCCGTGACCATGGCGCCCCCGATCCACCAGGTCAGGTACCGGTCGAGGAAACCCAGCCGGGGTCGGCGGGCGGGCGGGGCCCCCGGGCCAAGCGCGGTCATGACCGGGCCCTACCCTACCCTTCCACCGCGTGGGTCGAGGTGAGCTCGGTGCAAAGGGAGCCAACCCTCCGGACGATCTCGTCCCGGACCGATCGGAAGCCTTCCGGGTCCATCCGGGATGGATCGGGGAGCCCCCAGTCCCGGACCGGTCCCAGGGAGGTGAGGAAGGCGGGGCAGCTCGCTTCGTCCAGGCAGCCCATTGTCACGACCAACTCCGCCTCGCGGACCAGCTCCGGGGTCAGGAGTTGGGGGGAATGGGGAGGGAGCTCAAGGCCCATCTCCTTCAGGGCCGGCCCGGTCCTGGGGTTGGGAAGAGAGGCGGGTCGCGTCCCCGCACTTCGGGCTCGCCAGCCGGCCGGTGCGCAGGAGTTGAAGATGGACTCGGCCATGAGGGAACGGGCGGCGTTCTCCACGCACACGAAGAGGACCACTCGCCCTTCGCGGGGCCGAGGTCCGGAGGATGAACCCGTTCCCATGGGTTGCTTCAGCAGCACGACCCTGGCTTCGGAGAACGTGTCTTCGCAGGGTTGGATGGGGAGGCATCCTTTCGGGAGCCCAAGATGTCCTCTACCGCCGGGAGAGGGTCCCTTTCCCCTTTGGAATAGACCTGCGATCCGCCCACCCTGACATCGAAGGACCCGGCCCCTCCGGGACGGAGCACGAGCTGGAATCCATCGTCATGGGCGTGGCCTTGGAGCACTTCCCCGATGAGGGAGAGGGCGTGGGGAAGGTAGCAGGATACACAGAACTCCATCTCCATTCGAGGCCTTTGTTCCAATTGTGGCTTCGCCCTCGGGTTTGGTCGAGACATCTGTTCTCACCAATTCACTTCAGCCACTGAAGTGATATAAGCCTCCGCTACTTGGGTACGTAGGGAAATGAGCGAGAAGGGGGTGGAATTGGACTGTCCCTGCCCTCCTGCGGGGGCCATCGACGTGGTCGGGAAGAAGTGGGCGCTCTGCGTGGTCACTCTCCTGGGGAGATATGGGCCGCTTCGCTTCGGCCGGATCCAGCATGCCCTGCCCACGGTGAGCCCAGCCACGCTCACTGGCACGCTGCGGGAACTCGAGAGATTCCGGCTGGTCCGACAGGTCCCGGTCCCCGAAGATCACCGGAGTCCGGGAGCCTATGCTCTCACCGAGGAGGGAGAAAGGCTCCACAACTCCCTCCGCCCGCTGGCCCGCTGGCTGCGCTCTACCGGTTCTTCTCCCCGGGCCCCTCCGGCTTGAACACCGCCCAGGGAGCCACGCCCATTTCCTCCGAGACCCGAGGGTAGGATTGGTGGGCTCCCGTGCCTCCTACCTGGTGGGGGGAGCCCCGTGCCCGTTTGACGGGGCTCCGGGTGGGTGGAACTCATGGGTGGCCCGAGGGTGGTCGAGTTCGTCCCACTGCGACAGACCGCACCCCGAAGATGGTCCCAGAGGTTCCCTTGGCCCTCAAGGTCTATCTCCTAGCTCCGCACACGTCCATGTGGCACCGGGACCATGGCTGCGATACCTGACCGGAGGGTACGCCTGAGCGTCGTCCGGGGCACCTCCATCGTGAACGTTCCGGAGCTCTGGATCTATGCCCGGCTGTCGGCGCATGGATTCCACCCGGAGCTCATCGCCTCCCGCCAGGGGACCTTTTCCGATGCCGAGGTGGGGATGCCGGTGCAACGGCTCCCCACTCCTTTCCTCCGGGGACGGGTGGCGAAGACCCTGGCGGGCGGCTATGTGATCGGTCGTGTATCGAGCTACCGCTACTTCCACGAGTACCTCGTGGGGCTCCGACGGGCCATCCAAGGACAGGAGATCCTGGTGCCGGTGGACCTCGGGCATCCCACCAGCTATCAGTGCCTCGAGGCCCGGCCGCACGCCAAGGTGGTGGTGCAGGTCTGGGACAACATCCCGTTCAATTGGCCACCGGATCGCCCCCTGGCGAAGCATTATCAAGCGGTCCTGGAAGGTGCGGACCACTTCCTCGCATTTTCCCGGGACGCCGACCGTGCCCTCGGGCTTCAAGGTGTGGACCCTTCCCGGCGGACCCAGATCTACTGCGGCATCGATCTCTCCCGCTTCCGTCCTCCGACGGAGACGGAGAGGATGGCCGCCCGACAAGGGCTAGGCCTGACCCGCGACCAGGTGGCCGTTGCCTTCGTGGGTCGGGTGGAGTTCCACAAAGGGATATTCACGCTCCTCGAGGCACTGGTCCATGCGGATCCGCGATTGACGCTACTTGTGGTGGGCCAGGGGAGCGGGGAATCGATCGCCCGGTGGAGGGCAGAGAGGATGGGCCTCCGAGATCGGATCCGGTTCCTGGGATCCATCCCTCATTCGGAGCTACTCCCCAGGGTCCTGTGGGGGGTGGATGTCCTGGCGGTACCTTCCATCCCCACCGCCATGTGGCGCGAACAGTTGGGGACCATCCACTTGGAAGCAATGGCCGCCCAGCTTGCCGTGGTGGGCACAATTTCCGGCGCCATCCCCGAGCTCATCCAAGACGGGCGGACCGGTCTCCTCGTTCCCCCGGATCGCCCTGAGGAGTTGACTCAGGCGCTCAACCGGCTGGCGGCGGACGACGGTCTCCGTCAGCGGTTGGCCACCGC
>JAJZYH010000020.1:0-2502 GCA_021798195.1 Thermoplasmata archaeon | reverse complement strand
CCAAGAACAGTGGGGAAGCCACCGATGTCGACCCCCCCCGACCAACGGATTTTCCAGCCGCCACCCGAAAAGCACGAAGCGGGCCCAGCAAAATGCGACCGCCGAACAGGTGGGTGCGACGCTCGCGGTTGCAATGTGAGGTCCTTCCAAAAACTGGGCGATTCGAACCAATGGCCCTCATGATGGCTTGGTCCCGCACTTCTGTGTCCTCAAGCCCTACTCTCACAGGCATGAGGGCACAATGGGCAGCAAGCGCCAATCTCCGAGGCTTCGATGGCGAAGTTCCGCAGACGGACCTTCGCTGCGTCGGAGATTTTCAGTACACCCGCCATCGTCCTGGAATCGTCAGTCTGAACTTACGGATCCCTTCGGTCTCAGGAGCCAGTCCAAGAGGGATATCTCCGTGACCTCGACTCCCGGTATGTCCCGTGCCTCTTCTCCGGAACGCGAGATCAATGTGACGCGCTTCGGATGGAGTTCCCGGGCACAGCGCCTCAGCCCCTCAGTTTCCCGATGAAAGGCCCGCTGGTCAGCAATTTCATAGGTTACTTGAAAGGCATCGGTCGCTTCCCCCATTTTCCCCACGACCAGATCGACCTCTCTCCCTTCCCTGTCCCGCCAGTAATGCAATGAGGGCGTCCCCATGATGGATCGCCGTACCTCGAGGAAAACGGCGTTCTCGTAGAGCCGACCGGGCTCCGTCAACCCATTCGTCGCATAGTGGAACCCCGTATCCCCGGAGTACGCCTTCCGCGGGTAGAGATGTCTTGCCTTGACACTTTTTGAGAGAATGGGCAAGAAGTGGAAGAGGTAGGAGTCTTGGGTTAGCCGTTCAAGTTCCAAGAGCTTGTCCTTACCTATGGCGTACCCCGTGCTCTTGAGAAAATTCAGGCACTTGGATGCCGAGAAGTACGGACTCTGGAGAACGTACCGGCCAAAGGTATGGACCAAAGAGAGACCTTCGCCGGAAACCTCCGCCACATCGATCCCGACGATGTCCCGGAGGTAGGAGTTCAGGATGCTCACCTTGTCTGTGGGGTCCGGTGAGAGCACAACCTCAGGGAACCCACCGAACTGAAGGTACTCATCGAGCGCCCGCTCCAGCCTACCCCTCCCGGACGTTGTCGGTTCGAGCCCTATCCCCCGGAACGCTAGGAATTCCCGGAACGAGAGGGGGAAGAGCTCGTATTCTATCACTCTTCCTCGCAACTCCTTAGATGGGAACGCAAATGCCCGTCGGGACGAACTCACTATCAGTCGGAGGGACCCCTTCAACATTTCATGGGTTCGAGCCAGCCACCCTGTCCAATCCCTGGCAACGGTAACCTCGTCGAGCAAGAGGTAGCCGTCGTCCCCGAACCACTTGATCACCGCGTCGAGAAGACTGGGGAAGTCCCGAAGCCGGCTGTCTTCGACATTCACATAGGCTACCTTTTTCCCCGCGGTCGAAAGCTTCTTCGCAAGATGCATGAGGACCGAAGACTTCCCGGACCGACGGAGCCCCGTGAGCACGACAATCTTCGTGTGTGCGATCCGGACCATGGCGTCCAGATCCAGTTCTCTCGCACGGAGATCCCGTCGAAGGGCATAGGCGTTCCATTCCGAGAGAACGGGCCCGATATCCATAATTGTCCTATCCGGGGACAGTATATGTAACATTCTGTCCTGCTACAGGACGATATTGGGTGCCCTCTGATGGCCTTCTCGATCGGGAGGGTTGCCGGAAGGACACCGAGATGAATCCTCGACTTGGATGGCAAAGTGAGTTTCGCACCCAATCGATTGGCGGCGGTTCCCGGGATCGCTCCTCAAAGAGTGGAGAGCACTTCAGCCGGCGCGGCCCGTCCTTGACGGGGCCGGTGAGGTTCAGATGCCACGTACGAGACCCAGAAGTGGGTCGCCGCGAGCCGGAACCATCCTCTTCCCACCTCGAGGATGAGTTCGACGGGCTTCGGTGGCGACCTCGTCGCGTCCACCTCCAGAATCTCGCCGATGGCCGCGCGCAGGCCGGCCCACAGCACCGTGAGAAGACGCTCGAAACGGAGTGGTTCCTCCAAAGGCCGGTTCCCCTTCTTCCCTCGACGCCGCTCCAGGGCATGCATGAGCTGGAGAAGGACCAGGAGGTCCTTGAGGAGTGACGGAGAGCCTTCCCTGCTCCGGACCCCGTTCCCGCTGACGGTGTCGTCGCGCCCTCCCCATTCCATGTTGCGCCCTCCGAGTTAGCGGGTATCTTCCCCCCCACGGGTTGCGGACGCATCGGGGTGTCGGGACGCCGCCGTTTTGTCCCCTTTCGGGCATGCCGTATAAATAGCGGTGCGCAGGCTATCCTACGAACCCGGGTTCCCCCCGGGAGAATCATGTCTAGCACAACCAATACCAGCGATCTGGCGCCTCCGACACCCACCAAGTCCTCGAGCCGGGGCATCTCCCCGGTCCTCGCGGCCGTGATCATCGTCATCGTCCTGGTCGTGGCGGGCGCCGGTACGTTCTTCGCCCTGGCCC
>JAJZYH010000051.1 GCA_021798195.1 Thermoplasmata archaeon | reverse complement strand
AGGATCTTGTGCTCCTGGAGCAAGACACGGACGTCGAGACGGTCCTGGAGGACCCAATCGGCCAGCTCGCCGGCAGGACTTCCCCATGCGGGCTGGAAGACCACCGTGCTGGGGACCGTCCGCCGGCCCAACAGGTCCTTTGCGTACTCGTAGTCCCGTCGGTCCTGGATCACGAACTTGAGGGTGTCCTGCCGTCGCAGGAGGTCCAGGTTGGACCAGCGCATCCGGCGCTCCATCTTGGAGGAGGGGCATTTCACATCCAGGCTCATGGTCACGCGGGGGATCCGGAGGTAATCGGCGATGTCGAGCGAGCCTCCGGTTTCCACCACGGTCCGATATCCCGCTCGGGACAGACGACGCAAGAGGACGAGGCTCTCCCGCTGGAGGAGCGGCTCCCCTCCGGTGAGACACGCGTGTTGGGTCTGGTGCCCTTCGATCTCGGTAAGGATCTCCGGGATCGACATCTCCCGCCCGGGACCGAACGAGTACGGGGTGTCGCACCACGCGCAGCGCAGATTGCAGCGGGCGGTCCGGATGAAGCTCGTACGGACCCCGGTGTCGGGCCCCTCCCCCTGCAGGGAGTGGAAGATCTCGATGATCCGCATGCTCCCGCGTGGATTCGAGGGGGCGAACCTATAAGACGCGTCCTCCCTCGGGACGCGGAACGCATGCAGCCCCAACCGCCTTCCCGCATCTCCCGGGAGGCCCACTGGCAGGAGCGTTGGAGGTCGGCGAAGCTGGGGGAAGCGCGCCGGGTTCCGGGTCGGAGGAAATTCTTCCTCATCTTCGCCTATCCCGGCACCTCGGGGTTCATGCACATCGGCCACATGCGCGGATATTCCCTGGCCGATGCATTGGTCCGGTATCACCGCATGAGGGGGGAGGTGGTGTTCTTTCCGGGCGGGGCCCACGCCAGCGGGCTGCCTGCCGTCACGTTCGCCGCCAGGGTGGCACGGCGGGACCCGGACACCATGGAGAGCCTCCGATCGATGCATCTCGACGACACGGCGATCCGGGATCTCGAGGTCCCCGAGAATGCGGCCCGGTTCCTGGGGGAAGCGTACTGGGTCACGTGGGAGCGGTTCGGCATGGTCATGGACCGGACGGCCTATGTGACCACCATCGATCCGGACTACCAGCAGTTCATCCGCTGGCAGTTCGCCCGGCTCTCCCGGCTGGGGTACCTGAAGCAGAAATCCTACTTCGCGCCGTACTGCCCCCGATCGGGACCGGTGAGCGTGGACCCCTCGGAGACCGACATCTCCCAGGGGGGGAGTGCGGAGGTCGTGACCTACACGCTGGTTCCCTTCACGCTCCCGGATGGTCGGCGCCTTCTGGCGGCCACCCTCCGACCCGAGACGGTATTCGGCGCCACCAACCTGTGGGTGGCCCCGGGGGAGACCCTCGTGGAGTGGAAGCACCATGGACATGTGGACCTCCTATCTCCTCCCGCCCTCGCGAAGGCCCTCGACCAGTGGGGGGGCACGGCCGGCGAGGAGATTCCCGCTTCGGCCTTCCTCGCGGACCAGGTAACCATCCCGTGGGTTCCCCACCCCCTCCCCATCCTGGAAAGCCGCCTCGTGAATCCCGACCGCGGAACGGGTATCGTGATGAGCGTCCCGGCCCATGCGCCCGTGGATTGGGTGGCCCTGGAGGGGCTCTCCCCCACATCCCGGGGGACCATCGAACCCCTGGTACGCGCCGTCTTGGAGGTCGAGGGAATCCCGCAGGGATCCTCGGAACAGGAGCTCCTCAAGGGGTCCGGATGGCCCGCTCAGCGGGCGGCCCGTAACCTGGGGATCACCACCCTGGAGCAATCCTCCCAGCTCGCGGAGGCGACGGAACGTCTGTACCGAGCGGAACTTGCCCGGGGCCGGATGACCGTGGGGCCCTTCGTGGGCCGCCCCGTGGGGGAGGCCCGGGAGCTGGTACGGGAGATCCTCCGGCAGGCCGACGAGGCCGCCGAGATCCGCGAATTCTCGGAACCTGTCATCTGCCGGTGTGGGGAGAGGGTGGTGATCCGGCGGATCCCGGACCAGTGGTTCCTTGCCTATGGAGACCCTCAATGGAAGTCCCGGGTCCGGGAGCACGCGCGGACCATGCAGTTCCTGCCTCCGGAATACCGGGAGGAGCTCGAGACGATCCTGGACTGGTTCGAAGATCGGCCCGCGGTCCGCCAGGGTCGCTGGCTGGGCACTCCCTTCCCCCTGGACCCCCGCTGGATCATCGAGCCCATCGCGGACTCCACGCTCTATCCGGCCTACTATGTCGTCCGCCGGTTCGTGGCCCAGGGCCGCCTGAAGCCCGAGCAGCTGACGCCGTCCTTCTTCGACCATGTGTTCCTGGGCGAGGGGCCCGGGGAGCCCACGGTGCCCCCCGAGCTCCAATCCGAGGTCCGGCAGGAGTTCCTCTATTGGTACCCCCTTGACGTGAACCTGGGGGGGAAGGAGCATAAGCGGGTCCACTTCCCTCCGTTCCTGTACAACCACGCGGCCCTCCTTCCCCCCGATCTGAACCCGCGGTGCATCGTCATCAACTGGTGGACCACGAGCTACACCGGGGAGAAGATCTCCAAGAAGGACGTGAAGGGGGGGGCCGTCCCCCCGGTGGACGATGCCCTGGCCCGGTGGGGCGCCGATGGGATCCGCCTCTACCATGCCATCGCCGGATCGCTCTTTCAGGATGTGGAGTGGGATCCCTCCACCTGTTCCTCCGCCTCCGAACGGGTGGACGAGGTGGCCCGAATCCTCCGGGGCCTCTGGGGCCGGGGCGGGGACGCTGTGGCGGGGATGGCCCCGGGGGAGCGTCATGTGGACCGCTGGTTCTCCACACGGATATCGGAGGTCATCGAGCGGGCGACCTCCCACCTGGAGAGCGCGGATTTCCGGAGCGCCGCGCAGGCCATCTACGTGGATCTCGTCGCCATCTTGCGGAGGTACGAGGCCCGCGGCGGCGCCCATGCCGCGCTCCTGGGACGCCTCGCCCACGCATGGACGCGGATGCTGGTCCCCTTCACCCCCCATGTGGCCGAGGAGCTGGGTGAGGGGCATTTTCCCTCGCTGGTCAGCTCGGAATCATGGCCACAGCCCGGAGAGTTCCTCCGCGATCCCGGGGCGCTCCGGGAGGAGGAGACGCTCATCGCGCTGGAGGAGGACATTGCAGCGTTGCTCCGGACGTGGAAGTCCCCTCCGGCGGAAGCCCGCCTCTTCGTCGCGAGTCCATGGAAGAGATGGGTGGAGGAGATCCGGTCCCGCGCCCCCGAGGGGGATCGCCGGCGGGGGGACATTGGGGGGTTCATGCGGGAGGCTCGGCAGGATCCGAGGCTCACACCGTATCTCGACCGCGTGGCACGGTACCTGTCGCAGGTCCCTGCGCCCACCTCCCCATCACGGGCTGGGCCGCAGGACCCCGACACGGAGACTGCGCTCCTGCATGATGCGCTCCCCTATTTTGTGCATCGGTTCGGCATCCCCCGTTGGACGGTGCTCCGGGAGGAGGATGGGGGTCCGTATGATCCCCTGGGACGCCGAACCCGAGCGGCTCCGGGACGACCCGCCATCTATCTGGTACCGGGGGAAGATCCCGCATCGCCGGAGGCCGGGGGGAGTTCCCGCCCCAGGGCCCGCTCCAGTCCCTGAACCACCCGGAGCGTTTCCCGGGGGGTCCAGGGGGAGGGCGTGACCGGGGGGATCTCCCCCCAGCTCATCGGGGCTTCCTCGCCGGCCGTTCGACGGGAGAATTCCTCCCGCCATGCTTCAGGGAGCGGTCCCTCGGGCCCGTGGAAGAGCGTTTGCCCCGAGAGAAGGACAGCCGTCCTGGCGTAGATGCGGGTCACGTTGGAAGCCAGGTAGCCGCCTCCTCCGGTCACAACCAGCTTGCCGCCGCACAATTCGTGCGCAAGGTCATGGACGGTCCGGACCGCCGCCTCGTAGGCCCGGGGGGTGTACTGGAGGTGCGCAAGCGGGTCCCCCACGTGCCCGTCCACGCCCATCTGCATCAGGATGAGACCCGGACGGAAATCCCGAAGCAGCGGGGGGACGATCCGCTGGAACAATGGGATGAAGGCTTCGTCCCCTGCGAGCGGGGGCAACGGAACGTTCACCTTGAATCCCCGGGCGCACCCCTTGCCCGTCTCGTCCATGCGCCCCGTTCCGGGGAAGAGGGTTCGACCGTCCTGGTGGAAGTCGATGTCGAGGACGCGTGCATCCTCGTAAAATCCATACATGACCCCGTCCCCGTGATGCGCGTCCACATCGACGTAGGCGACGCGCTCCACGGGTCGCGGGCCCTCGAGGGCGCGGTGGAGGGAAATCGCGAGGTCATTGAGGATGCAGAACCCGCTCGCGCGGTCCGGGGCTGCGTGATGGAGCCCTCCTGCCGGCTGGAATGCGTGGAGGGTGCCCCCCCCGAGCACCGAGTCCACCGCCCGGAGCGTCCCGCCCACGATCCGGGCGCTCGCGTCGAGGCAACCGGGGAACCCCGGGGTGTCCCCTCCGTCCAGAAGGACAGTCCGGGTCCCCTCGCTGATGTGTTCCAGTCGGCTGATGTATCCCGGTGTGTGGAAGGTCTCGATCTCTTCCCGGGATGCGGGGGGGCCGGGATCCTCGAGAAGAGGGGGGGAATGGGTCCACTGCGAGCGAAAGAACCCCAGCGCCTCCAGCAACCGGACGGAAAGGTGCCGGCTGACCTCGGTGAACGGATGGTCGGGGCCGAAGTCGTAACGGAGGAACCCGTCCTGCCAGTGGAGTGTGAAGGGGCAGCCCGGGGGGAGCTCACTCATGGGTGGCGAGGCCGGCGGAAGTTCATGTACATCCGCGACGGCGTGGGGTGGTTCGTCACCCGGGTGTATTTGGACGACTTCTTTCGGCCGTAGGGGTGGGCCACCTCGCCGGACACCTCGAAGTAGATCAACTGGCCGATGGGCATCCCCGCATAGATCCGGACCGGGACCTTGGCCGAGATCTCGAGGGTCCAGTAGTTCGCATAGCCCACGTCTCCCTTGCCCGCGGTGGAGTGGATGTCGATCCCCAACCGTCCCACGCTGGACTTGCCCTCGAGGTACGGGACGTGGCGATGGGTCTCGGTGTACTCCCGGGTGACCCCCAGGTAAAGCTGGTTGGGCATCAGCACGAACCCCGTCTTGGGGATCAGGAATTCGTGGACCGGGTTCCGCTTCGTCACGTCCAGTTCCGGCCGGCTGTACGTGGCCAGGTACGGACCGAGGTGCACGTCGTACGAGTTGGATCCCAGGCACTCCCGCCGAAAGGGACGGATGACGATGTGGCCCCTCCGCATCTCTTCCAGGATCCGGGAGTCGGAGAGGATCATCGGACGGCTCCCAATGCCTGTCCCTATTTAGGCTGCCGGAACGGTGGGAATCCCAGAGCCCTTTCCGTGGGGAGGGGACCCCCTCACGCCAAGGCCCGCCCCGTGGACTCCCTCGCGTCCCCACCCGGGGGTTGGCCTCGCGCAGGGCGGAAGGGGTCCCGGCACGGGCCATCTTGAGGCCGGAGAAAGGGAAGGCGGGACGTCGCGAGAACGCAGGGTGCGGGCAGGGTCATCGGATGGCGAGGCTTGCGTAGCCCACCACCTGGTCCATGGGTTCCGCATCGGCACTGGTCCCTCGGGACAGGAGCTGGGCCCGATGTTCGGAACCCTCGAGGGTGGCAAGGAGCGCGGTGGTGGGAGCAATCCCACACATGGAGATCCGGTTCTCCACCACGGTATCGTACAACCGGCGCGCGGAAAGCGTCTCGAGCGCCGCGAGCGCCATGGAATCCCACCGGTTCGCCTCCTCGACGGGAAGGTAGTGGGTGAGGTCCGTGGAGGCCACGAGGAGCACGTCGCGGCCACGGACCACCCGGGCCACATGCTGGCCGAGGGCCCTTAGTTCCGTGAAGTCCGCGAACGTGACCTGGAGGGCCACGATGGAGAATCCGCCCTGGGGGTACAGCACCTGGAGGAAGGGAAGCTGCACCTCGATGGAATGCTCCGCCCGCTGGGCGAGCGGGTCCAGTTCGATGGGTCCCCCCACGAGGTCTTCGACGAGGGAAGCGTCCGTCCGGACCACGCCCAGAGGGGTTCTCCAGTCTTCGTCGGTCACGGAGAAGAGGCTTCCCAGCGCATGGTGGTTCACACCGAAGAACAGGACCGTGGGATGCAAGGGTTCGGCTCCCAAAAGATGGTAGAAGTGGGCTGCTATGGGACCCGAATAGACAAGACCCGCATGAGGGACGACACCGGCCACGAGGGGTTTCCCGGACCGTTCACGCCCGTTGGAAGGAGTGTGGAGATCGCCCGGCCCGCGGGGAGGACGGAAGCAATCGAGGACCTGCCGATGCAGGGGCCCGGGATCCCCCGCGTAGAAGGTCCCCGCCACGGCGGGATGACGGACCTTCCCCCGGGCTCCCGGAGTGGCTACCCGCCCCATGGGTCAACTCTCCTGGGCTGCTCCCCGGACGCCCAGGTCCCGGAGGACCCGGAGGGCCTCCGCGTTTCCCAGGCGCTCCCTCCGACGGGGCCCCTGGAAGGTCCCGTCATTCTCGTATCGGGGGATCACATGGAAGTGCAGGTGGAACACGATCTGACCCGCGAGGCTCCCCTGGTTGATGCCCACATTGTAGTGGTGGGTCAGCCGTTCCACCCTCCGGCAGACCTCGGCAAGAGCGGCGAACAGGGGCGGGTATTGGTCCGGAGGCAGCTCGGTGATCCGGTCCCAGTGACGCTTGGGGATCACCAGGGAGTGTCCGCGGCTCAAGGGAAAGAGGTCGAGGAATGCGATGGTGTCGGGATCCTCATAGAGGATGTGGGCGGGCGTCTCCCTCCGCACGATCTGGCAGAAGACGCACTCTCCGGAAGGTTCCCCTCCTTGCATCGGTTTCCCTGACCCTTTGCCCATACCTGTCCCGGCAGTTATCCCGCTTGCGGACGGTCTCCACTGCCCGTCGGGCACCTGGTCTTCCCAGGCGGTGCTCCTCCCCGTGGCGGCCTCGGGACGGGATGTGCAGACGCCCCTCCCCCGGCCCGTGTGCCCTTGGATTTAAGTATTACCTCAGAGGTTGTTTGCTCCGAGGTTATCTAAGATGAGCCTACCCCCCCCACCGGAGCCCGCGACCGGAAGTGAGCCATCGGCGCCCAGTTCCCTCCCTCCATGGCAACCTCCGACCCAGCAGGGACCGCCAGCCTACGCGGAGACGCCGGTTCCAGCCCCTCAACACCACGTCCATCTCCCCTTCATCTCGGCTCTGCCCAAGTACCGGCACTCCCGCCGGACGCTCGCGGGAATCCTCTGTTTGGTGGGGTTCCTGGTCCTGGCCGCGGCTATCCTCACCCCCTGGTACGCCATCAC
>JAJZYH010000050.1 GCA_021798195.1 Thermoplasmata archaeon | reverse complement strand
TGGAGCGGAACGGCACGTTCCATTACACCGTGGGCGCGGTGAGCGGGTTCACGGCGACCCCCTCGTCGGGGAACGTGACCGTGAACGGGGGCCCGGTCACGGTGAGCATCGCATTCGTACCCACGACCTCCGCGGAGGGAGCGGTCTATCCGGTCACCTTCACCCAGACCGGGCTCCCCTCGAACGTGGGATGGGAGATATCGGCCTTCCTGCTCAACCCGGCCCATCCCAGCATGCTGTTCGGGCAGGGAGCGGAGGGCACGCAGATGGAGCTCGCCCTGCCCAACGGGACGTATCCCTGGCATGTGGCCGCGGAGAACGTGAGCTACGTGGCGACCCCTTCCGGCGGGAACATCACCGTGAACGGCGCCGCCGTGGCGGCCCCCCAGATCCGGTTCTCCACCATCGTTCCCACCTCCACGGTGTACCCCGTGGTCTTCACGGAGAGCGGACTCCCCTCGGGGGCCACCTGGAGCGTCACCCTCAACGGGACGACCTATAACGCGGCGGCGGGGAGCAGCATCACCATTTCGGAGAAGAATGGCACGGCGTACTTCTACTACGTCCTGACCTCGGCATCGGGGATGGCGGCGGAGCCCTCCCAGGGAGCCGTCACGGTGGACGGGGGCGCGGTCTCCGTGCACATCCTGTTCCAGGAGGTCTACACGGTGACCTTCACGGAGACCGGCCTCGCGAGCGGGGTCTACTGGAGCGTGCGGCTCAATTTCTCGGGGAATACGTTCCGCTGGGGGACTCCCGGCAACTTCAGCGAGCCCAACGGGACCTACCCGTTCCAGGCGTCCGCCCCCGGGTATACGGCCGTCCCCAGCGCGGGATTTGTCACCGTGAACGGGCATAACGTCGGAGTGGCCATCACCTTCACCCGGGTCCCCCTCACCAACGTGACGTTCACCGAGAGCGGCCTTCCGTCGGGTTCGTTTTGGTTCGTCACCCTGTACCTGGATGGCAACGGGCTCCAGTCGTACATGGGCTACAACAACACGACGTCGATCGCCGTGCCGGTGCCCAGCGGGAACTACACCTGGGTCATCCAGGTCAATGCCGGCGGATACATCGCGACCCCGGGGGCGGGGGGCGTGTACGTGCATGGCGGCGTCCCCGCCTCCTTCTCGGTGGCCTTCCACCATGCCCCGGGGGATCACCTGGTGCTGTTCGAGGAACTGATGTACTGGTTCGAAGGGCTCTACGGGCTCCCCAACGGCACCACCTGGAGCGTATCGCTGGGGGGGACCGTGGAGAACACGACCGGGATGTTCCTCCTCTTCGCCGTGCCCAACGGGACGTACGCCTACACCGTGACGGGGCCGGCGGGGTATGGGTCCCTCCCCGCCTCGGGGCGGCTCACGGTCAACAGCTCCAACCCGTACGAGTTCTATTCGCCGGGAGCCTATGTCATGGTCCTGTTCGCGCCCACCACGTCCCTGGTCTCCCGCGCCCCCGCTCCGGCGGGATCGATACCGTCCGCGCCGGAAAGTGGGCAGATGGCCTTTTTGGCCCTGCGTTCCGAGGACCCCTCCCGGACCACCTGACCTCCCTCGCTCTGCCCCCGCTGCCAGGGCGGGGGTAGCCATGGGGAAGGCTGCGGATCCGGGGGAAGGCGTCCGGCCAAACGAACATAACGTACCGCATTTTCACCCCGTCCCAGGTGGAACGGGTGGAGGGGGAGGGGGCCATCCCACGGACCCCGGCCCCCGGCCCCAGCTTCTCCCGGGTCCTCCGGAACCCCTCCTTCTTCCGCGTCTGGCTGGCCCAGCTCATCAGCCAGTCGGGGGACTTCATCTTCGAGGTGGCGCTCATCTGGCTCGTCCTGGAGCTCACGCACTCGGTCTTTGACGTGGCTCTGCTCGTCACGGTCACCATCCTGCCCTCGGTGATCCTGGGCCCGTTCCTCGGGGTCTACGTGGACCGGTGGGACCGCCGGAAGCTCCTCCTGGTCACCAACGTGGCGGAGGGGTTCGTGGTGGCCCTCCTGGCCCTCGTGGTCCTGGGAGGGCACGAATCCCTCCCCCTCGTCCTGGGCGTGGTGTTCGTCCTGGGAGCCGCGGGCCGACTCGTCTTCGTGGCCACGGAAGCCTACGTGCCGTCCCTGCTCGCCGTGGAGGACCTGAACGCGAGCAACGGGCTCCTCTCGCTGAGCGGCTCGCTGAACCAGATCCTGGGCCTTTCGCTGGGAGGGATCTTCGTGGCGCTCCTCGGGGTGAGCGTCCCCATGGAGTACGACGCGGTGACCTTCTTCGTTGCGGCCTTCCTCCTGTCCCGCATCCGGAGCCCGTCTCCCGCGCCGCTCCCCCCGGGCGGCTCCCGGGAACCCCCCTCCCTCCTGCGGGAGATGCGGGAGGGGCTTGCGTTCGTCCGCCGCAACCGGTTCATGGTGGAGATCATCATCATCGGGATGCTGGTGAACTTCTTCGGCAACGGAGTGGGGGCGCTCTTCGCCCCGTACGCTTCCTACGTCCTCCACGGCGGCTCCGCGGTCTACGGGTTCCTGGGCGCCGCGGTGGCCACGGGAACCCTCGTCGGGGCGGCGGTCATCGGGAAGCTCGACACGCGCCGGGCGACGGGGATGTACCTCTTCGCGGGCGGAGTGGCCATCGGCCTCGTGGTGCTCGCCCTGGGGGTGGTGACCTCCACCCCCCTCGCGCTCCTCTGCATGCTGGGCCTCGGGATCACCCTCATGGCGGCCAACCTGCCCATGACCACACTCCTGCAGGCGAAGGTCCCGGGAGAGCTCCGGGGGCGCGTCATGTCGGTCTTCTTCTCGCTGGCGGTGGCCATAAGTCCCGTGGGACCCATCGCCGTGGGCGCCCTGGCGACGCACACATCCATCTCGTTCGCCTTCCTGCTCTCGGGGATCGTCATCTCCGTGATCATGGGGGTGGGATTCCTCACCATGTCCACCCTCCGGCGCATCCATTACTGAGAGCGCGCGCGGGGGGGGTGTCCCCGGAAGAGGGGATATCCCACCCATTCCCTGGCCGGGAAGAACCGCACGGCGAATGGGCGGGAAGGGCCCCCGGACCAGGAAGAGGGGCGGGCGTGTCCCCCGGGACCTTCAGGGACGTTCCCGGGGCCGCGGTGGGGAACCCGGCTCAATGGGAATGGGGGGAGCGGGAACCCGGATCGCGGGTTCCCGCGGGGGCCGGGGGAGACCAGGTGACGCGCTCCAGGAGCTCGGCGAGGTCATCCACGCGGATCACATCGGGTCGGCCATCGTCCAGGGCACGCAGCATCTCCAATTCGGAGGGATCGGAGTAGGTGGACCAGAGACCCCGGTAGAGGGCGCGCCCCATCCCGCTGGACCGGGCCCCCATCACGTCGAGGTCCCAGCGATCGCCCACGTGGAGGATCTCTTGGGGCGCCATGTCCAGCCGATGGGCCGCCTCGCGGAAGATCACCGGAGAAGGCTTGGGGCATCCCACCTCCGAGGAGGTCACCAGGAAGCGGAAGGAGGGGCCCCCCGCGGCCTGGAAGAACCGGTCCCAGCTCTCCGCCCGCCGGGACGTGTTGGTGATGGAGATGACGGGGATGCCCTCCTCCTGGAGCCTGCGGGCCAGGCGGAGCGCCTGGGGGTTCACGGAGGGCGGGGCTCTGGTGAGCCCCGCCCCGGAGTACTCCCGGGTCGCCTCCTCCAGGGGGAGGGCGAGCCGCGCTCCCATCCGCTGGCCCAGGGAGGCGAGAGAGGTCCGGGGATCCACCGAGTCCCAGGAGGTGCCCCTCGCGCGGAGCGTGCTCCGGAGATCGGCCCATTCTGTCCGGAGGCGCTCCCGGGGAAAGGGGCTGCCGTCCTCCCGGACCAGGAGCCCATGGAGACAGGACTCCCTCGCTTCCTCCCAGGCCGCCTCCTGCCGGGGGGTGTAGGAGATGGTTGTGAACCAGAGGTCCAGGGAAAGGGCCCGATAGACAGGGGTGGGCACGGTCGTCGGAAGCGGGGAGCGGGATATGGTCGTTTCCTCAAACGGGGAGGCCCTGCGCCTCCGGGGGTCACTTCGCCGTGAACGGCGAGAGGTAATCCCGGAGGCCGTCGCAGAAGAGGGTCACCGCGGCCCCGAAGAGGAGGATCCACAGGCCGGGGAAGGCGTACCCCCACCAGGAATCGGCCCCGCTCTGCGGGGGGTTCCAGCCGTTCATGCCGTTCGCGAAGACCCAGGTCCACTCGGGGAAGTCGAACCGGGGCATGAAGGAGGGCGGGTAGAACCCGTACCCGAATCCCCCCGGGTTCGCGTAGAGGTAGACGAACTGGATGACCACCATGAAGAAGAGCACGGTGCTCACGGTGATGGGGATCTCCGAGAGGGCGGACGCGAAGCTGTGGGGGATCACGTGGTGGCGGATGGTCTGCCAGCGGGAGGCGCCGCTCGCCCGGGCCGCCTCCACGAACGGTTCGGCGGCCACCGTCCGGGCCCGGGCCCGGATGGATCGCGCGTAGGGGGCCCACAGGACCGCCACCATGGAGAGGACGAGGCCCACGGGGCGCAGGGCCGGGGGGAAGATGGGAGGCGGGAGGTAATCGTTGGTGTAGAAGAAGGCGAAATAGATCACGCCCGCGAAGACGAAGGCGGGGACGGAGAGGACCCCGTCGGTGAGGGCCATGAGGAGCCCGTCGGTCCTTCCGCCCCGCGTCCCGGAGTAGGTGCCCACGAGGAGCCCGATGATCACCACCGGGGCCACGATGGCGGAGAGGAGGAGGAGGTCCCAGGGGGTCCCCTTGAGCATCCCCGTGAGGACGTTGAAACCCAGGGTGGCGGTCTGGCCCAGGGGGAACGGCCCCGGATGCCAGGGCCAGAGCCCCAGGGTGGGGGCCGAGGGGAGGGCGTACCCCTCCAGAACGCTGGGGTTGTAGCGGAGCGTGGACTCCCGGGACCCGAAGACCACGAAGTCGAGCCCGGAGATGGCCACGAAGAGCCCCAGGAGGACGGTCCCCGTGGCGAGGCTGGGCGTGCTCCACCAGCGGCGGAGCCGCAATCCCCTCCGGCTGGGATGGGCGGGGGAGGGCTCGGGGGCGGACGACCCTTCCTCCGGGCGGCCGCCATCCCCCCGGAAGAGGGGGGGCGGCAGGGGCCGGCGCCGGATCCCCCCATGGGGGAGGAAGGGGAGGGACTCGCTCCGGTCCTTCCGGCTCGCGTGCTCCGCCGCCCGGGGGTCGAGCCAGCGGGAGACGACGTCGGAGACGGCGTTCACGGCGATGACCGCCACGGCGACGAGGAACAGGAGGGCGGTCACGAGGTCCCCGCTGCCCCCCAGACTGAAGCTCCCTCGGGAGACCTGGACCAGAAGGGTGTATCCCACCCCGTTCACGTTCAGGATGAACTCCACGGCCGCCTGAACGAGGAGGAACGAGGGGAAGGTCTCGCCGAAGACGGAGACGTAGAGGGGGAGGACGCTCCGCGAGGCGTGCTTCCAGAGGATGGCGCGCTCCCCGACCCCCCGGGCGCGGATGAAGTCCAGGTTGAGGCGTTCCCGGACCTCGGCCGAAGCCATGCGCAGGTGGCGGAGGAAGATCCCGGTGAAGGTGAGGGCCACGAACGCGGCGGGGAAGAGCACCTCCACCCAGACCACGAGTTCGAGGCTCCACGCGCCGTGGATCGCGGCGTCGATGACGGGGAAGCCCGTGGGGGTGGTGTTCCCGTAGGGTCCCACCCAGGCGGGATACCCTCCCATGTGCTGTTCGAACCACGGGGTGGGAGGGAGGCTCCCGAAGGGGGTGACCCCCAACCCCTGGACGTACGCCAGGTAGATGTAACCCACCAGGACGAGGACCAGGAGGAAGGTGGGGAGGAAGAGGCCCACCAGGGAAAGGCCGCGGGAGGCCTGGTCCGCGGCCTTCCCGCGGTTCCAGCCCGCGAGGAGGCCCAGCGGATAGGCGAGAACCACGCTCAGGGCGAAGGCGAGGGCGGCGATCTCCACGGTGGTGGGGAGGAGGAGGCCGATGAGGTGCACCAGGGAGATCGACGGACGGTTCTCCAGCGCCGCCGTCCCCCAGTGGAGTGTGAAGAGGTTCCCCACGAGGGTGAGCCACCCGCGCGCGTAGCTCTCCCCCACCCGGAGGAACCAGGAAAGCTCCGCGCCGGCATGCATCAGGGCCCCGAGGGGACCTCCGGGAATGGTGGGGGGCGGGGGCAGCTCCCCCAGGACCGCCTCCGGGATCATGTTGCCCACGAGATCGAGGAGGGTGAGGAAGAAGAGGAGCTGGCCCAGGGCCACCAGGGTCCGGCGGAGGGCATAGGTGGCCAGGGTCCGGCGCGATCGGGAAGCCTTCCCGATGCCTTCCAGGGCCGGTGCCCTCGCCCGAAGCCGTTCCCGGATCCACCCGGGAAGGAGGGGCCTGCGGCCCTGGGCCCGGAGGGAACGGTACGCGTCGCGGAGGTCCTCCCGCAGGGGGCGGAGGTGCAGGGAGGTGGTCGTGGCGGACCAGGCCCGGCGGTGCGCCCGGCGGTGGACGGCGGCGCGGACCCCCTCCCGGACCACCAGGCAGGCCAGGAGGAAGCCCACCAGCAGGACGGGCAGGGGGGAATCCAGATAGGTCCAGATGGTGACCGGAGGGGGAGGGGGCGGAGCGGCCAGGGCGGTCACGAGGAGTTCCTGGGTCGCCCGGTGACCCTGGGAATCGGTCACCGTGACGGTGACCGTGTAGACCCCGGCGCTCTGGAACCGGTGCGTGGGGTCCACCAGGGTGGAGTTGAGGGAACCATCCCCGAAGTCCCAGGAATACTGGTAGGGAGGGTTCCCCCCCGTGGCCGTCACCTGGAACGCCACGGTGAGGGGCGCCGTTCCCTGGAGGACGCTCGCGGTGGCGGTGGCCACCAGGGAGCTCGCCCGACCCCCCTCGGGGATGTAGACCGACCACAAGGGCCCGTAGGTCTGGTTGGGGGGCGCCCCCAGGAGCCAGAAGAGGTTGGGTGCGATGTCCAGGGCGGGAACGAGCCCGTCCACGTAGAGGGGGGGCGGGGCACCGTGGCCGGAGAGGTTCTCCCACGAGCCCTGCACGAAGAGCCAGGTGTCGTTGAGGAGTCTCCCACCCGGCGAGATGCCCCCGTAGACGAGGGGATAGCCACCCGCCGTGGTCTGGAATCCCATCTGGGAGCGCGGGGGAGGCGCTCCGGGCCCCCCCGAGGAGACCGGGGTCCAGGTTCCGTTGGAGAATTCCCACAGGTCCTGGAAGTCTGCGGAGCCGTTGGTCCCGCCGAAGAGATAGAGCGCCCCCGTGACCCCGTCGAAGGCCATGGAGGCCCCCCAACGGGGGGTCGGGGCCCGGCTGGGATGCAACAATTGCCACTGGCCCGACCGGAAGATCCAGGTGTCGTTGAGGGGGGCGCCGGACGCGTTGCGCCCCCCGAAGAGGATGACCCCGCCCGCGCTGGGGTCGTCATACAGGGCCGCGAGGGAGCGGGGGGATGGGGAGCTTGAGAGCCGCAGCTGGGACCATCCGAGCCCCTTGGCCCAGGTCCAGGTGCTCCCCAGGGCCGTCCGGTTGTATCCGCCGAAGAGGAGCATCTTCCCCATCTCCGAGTCCCAGGCCATGGCCGCGCCCGTCCGCCCGGGCAGGGCTCCGTTCACGGTGACGTTCTGCCAGTTGGATTCGGG
>JAJZYH010000049.1 GCA_021798195.1 Thermoplasmata archaeon | reverse complement strand
TCCCAACCTCCCGAGCCGTTCAAGGGGGCCCGGGACCCGATGACCCGGATGGTGGGGCCCCCGGGAAGGGTCGCCGGGACGAGGGGGTAATGCGCCGGGATGATCCAGCCGATGTGCGTGGCCCCCGAGGTCCGGTTGTACTCCGCCATCATGAAGTTCAGTGTGGGGATGTCCCAGTACTGCTCCAGGATCCCCTTCATCTGGGCGATGGAGACCGCCTTGTCGAAGAGGAGTTCGCCCACGAGCTCGTAGGTGGGTCCGCTCCCATCCCATCGGACGCTGAGGCCGTGATCCCCGATCCGGGCCACGAGGGGTCCGTTGGCGGTCCACGGGACGTCAAGGGGGACAGGGGAGCCTCCCAGCACCGGGATGGTCTGGTTCTGCCAGGTGAGGGGGTACCAGGAGCCGTTCAGGAGGTAGGAGTCGCCCCGGAGGGTCTCCACGTAGTCGAGCGCCGTGGCGCCTCCCGAGTAGGTGAGGCCCCAGGCGAGGTTCGCGTTATGGCCGATGAGGATCCCCGGGGCGCCTGCGAGGGCCCAGCCCTCCACGTCGTAGTTGGGGTCCGCAAGCTGCGTGGGGATCCAGAGGGAGGGAAGCTGAAGGGGGAGGTGCGGGTCGTTGGCGAGGAGCGGGAATCCCGTCCCCGTCTTGTTGGCGGCCACCACCCAGCTGTTGCTCCCCACCCCTTCCGAGACGGCGGCGGCCCCGAGCCCCGGCAGGTACGGGTCCGTGAGGTTCGTAAGGGCGGCCCGGTAGAGCGGGATCAATGAGGCTTCCTCGGCGGTGGGGATGCCCGTGGCCCAGGGGGCGAGCCAATCCTGGGAGAAGACCTCCTGGGGCGTCACCCCCTGCTCCGAGGCGAGAGAGACCCCATTGATGCTCCCGTTCCCCGGGAGGACCGTGAAGTTCTGCCACTGGGGCGGGTAGATGGGGAACATGGCGTTGGTGGCATTGTCCCCCACCGCCGCGGCCAGGATGGCCGAGTCCAACGGCTCGGTGACCCCCGCGGTCTGGGAGAGGACCATGAGCCGCTCGAAGCAGAGGGTGTCGTAGGGGGACCAGGGGTACGGCTGGACTCCCAGGACCTTGAACTGGAGAGGCAGGGCGCCGCGGGCTTCGGCCCACGAGATGTAGGCGTTCACCCCCTCCGAATAGCTGGTGAGGAGCTGGGCGGCGGACGGGTCCGCCTGGGGCAGGTTCCGGGCGATCTCCGCGGCCGCCTCCGGGATGCCCAGGTAGCGGAACGAGCGGTCGGAGGCAAGACCGCTGGGTCCGATCCACGAAGAGAGATTCCCCTGGGCCACGAGGCTCTGGAGTTCCATCTGGAAGAGACGGTCCGACGCCTGGGAGTACCCCTGGGCGAAGAACAGGCTCGCATCATTGGAGGCATAGATGTGGACGGTCCCGGCGCCGTCCCGGACGATCCAGGCGGGCTCGGAAAGGCCCGGGGTCACAAAGGTCTGGTTCCCCCAGGAACTGTAGACGGCATCGGTCCAGACCCCGTACTCAGGGTCCAGGAGGGTGAGGGAACCATTGAGGACGAACGCGATGACGATGAGGATCACCAGGGGGATCAGGAAGGAGGCGAACGCCCTTCGCCGGGGGCTTCCAAAGCGTCTCCGGGGAGGGGATATGGTAGGGGGCTTGGGCGGTCCTGCTTCCGGAGCCTCGGAACTGCCCGTCGTGCGGCTCACCTGGTGGGGGACATCCTCTTCCTGCCCATAGACCTACCCCCTTCCCGGTTCCCGCACCGGGAGCCTCCAAACGAACCTTTATCTCCGACAATCCTCTCAATCTCTCAACGGTTCCGGGCCGGCTCGCGGAGGCGGAGGGGACCCGGGGAACGAAGCATCGGGCGGAGGAGAGTTGGAGGACGTTCACCATCTTCCGCCCGACGAAGAGGAGACCCCGACCACACCGGGCCCCTCCGGAAGCGACTCCTCGGACATCCAGGAGGCGCTCCGACAGCGGACGGAACTGCTCCTGAGGGCGCGCCGGGCGCTGGAGCGGGAGGTCCAGAAGCGCCACCGGGCCGAGACCCACCTCACCTTCGAGAACGTCGTCTCCCGCATCCTTGTCGACGCGCGCTCTCTCCCCGCTGCCTTGCCCTCCCTCCTGAAGGCCCTTGCTTTGGCCGGTCGCTGGGACGCCGGGGAGTACTTCCTTCTCGACCCCCAGCGGAACCTCCTGCGCTGGGGAGGCCTCTGGCACCGGGACAATGTCCCCCTGGGGGGCCATGAGCGCGAGAGCCTGGACCTCACAATCCCCGTGGGGGAAGGGGTCCAGGGACGCGTCTGGAGCTCCATGGCCCCCGTCTGGGTGGAGAACACCGCCGAGGAACCCACCATCTCGCCCACCATCGTGGCCGCCGGTCTGAGATCCTCCCTCACCCTCCCCTTTGACGGCGGGGAAGGGACCAAGGGTGTCATCACGTTCTACTCCCGGCAGCCCCGGACCCACGAGGCAGAGGTCCAGGAGACCCTCACCCGGGTCCTGCACACCATCTACCGGTTGGGCCAGTGGAAATGGGGCTCTCCGGCTCCCAAGGGGGGGATCACCCTGGAGAGCCTGGGGGAAACCCTGGTGAAGGGGTTCCCGCTCCCGGCCCTCCTCCTGGACCCCGAGGGGAAGATCCGGTCCTTCAACGAGGCCGCCAGGGACCTCGTGAAGGGTACCCAGGTGGATCCTCCCACGCTGGAGGGGTATCGCGAGGCGGTCCGAGCCCAGGTGGCGGGTTCCGGCCAGGCGTACCCCATGGAGAAGCTGCCCGCTTGGCGGGCCCTCCGGGGGGAGTCCGCCTTCGTGAACGATTTGGAGGTGCACGTGGGGGACCGGACGCTCTTCCTCGAGGCCTACGCCGCCCCCGTCCTGGGAGATTCCGGGGAGGTGGTGGGCGCGCTGAGCCTCTTCCGGGACGTGACCGGCACGCACCAGCAGACGCTGGACCTGCAGCGCGCCAAGGAGGAGGCCCAGGAGGCGGACCAGGCGAAGAGCGAGTTCCTGTCCCGGATGAGCCACGAGATCCGGACCCCCTTGAACGCCATCCTGGGGATGATCGACCTCCTCTGGGAGACGAACCTGACCCAGGACCAGCAGGAGTACGTCCGGATCTGCCGGAACGCGGGGAACAACCTCATGAGCCTCATCAACAACATCCTCGACCTCTCCCGGGTGCAGTCGGGGCAGCTCGAGATCGCGAGTTCGGTCTTCGAGGTCCGGGACTTCCTGGACAAGACCGTGGACCTCTTCGCGCTCCGGGCGCACCAGAAGGGGCTCGAGCTCACCTACTACCTGGAGCCCGGGGTCCCCACCCACGTGGTGGGGGACCCGGTCCGCCTGCGGCAGATCCTGGTGAACCTCCTCGCCAACGCCATCAAGTTCACCCCCAAGGGGCACGTCATCGTGGTGGTGAAGCGGGATCCCAAGGACCCCAACCCCGGGACGCTCCTCGTGAGCGTCTCCGACACGGGGATCGGGATCCCTCCGGACCGCCACGAGGCGATCTTCGACCGCTTCACCCAGGCCTCCTCCACGGTGGCCGTCCAGTACGGGGGGAGCGGGCTGGGGCTCACCATCGTGAAGCGGCTCCTGGAGCTCATGGGGGGGAAGATCTGGGTGGAGAGCGTCCCGGGCGAGGGGAGCACCTTCACCTTCCGGGTCCCGTTGCAGGTCCCTCCCGACGTGCAGTTCCACACGGAAGGGACCGAGCTCAAGGACATCCCCATCCTCGTGGTGGAGGGGGATGCGGCGGACCGGGACCGCCTCACCCGCATGCTGCAGCCCCAGGGGGCCGACCTCACGGTGGTGAGCACCGCCCGGGACGGGCTCAACCGGTTCCGGCGGGCGAAGCAGCGGGAAGCGCCCCACCGCCTGATCTTCCTCGGGTCCTCCCTCGCCGACACCTCCATCTGGGAGGCCATGGAGGAGTTCGCCCGGATCGCGCCCGCATCCTCCATCATCCTGATGCTGGACCCGGATCAGCTCCGCGCGGGACTCCCCCGCATCCGCGAGACGGGCGTCACGAACTACGTGATGAAGCCCATCTCGGGCTCCTCCATCATGGCGGTCTCCCTCTCCTCCCTCCAGAGCCAGAACCTCATGGCCAAGGGACCTCCCCCCGAGCGGGCGATGCCCGAGGTGGCGGTCCCGGACTTGAAGGGGCTCCGGATCCTCCTCGTGGAGGACTCCGAGGACAACCGGTTCCTCATCCAGCGCTATCTGCGGAACACCTCCTGCCGGCTGGACATGGCCGAGAACGGCAAGGTGGCCGTGGACAAGTTCCGGACCTCGAACTACGACCTCATCCTCATGGACCTCCAGATGCCCTTCATGGACGGCTACACGGCCACCCAGACCATCCGGCAGTGGGAGAAGACCCACGCCCTCTCGCCCACCCCCATCATCGCCCTGAGCGCCTACGCCATCAAGGAGGAGATCGAGAAGAGCCTCGCCGCGGGCTGCGACGCCCACATCACGAAGCCCGTGGAGCGCGCGAAGCTCTTCGAGATCCTCTCGCAGTACGCTCCCCGGAGCGCAACCCCATGAGTTCCCAGGACGGCACGCGGCATCCCATCCACGTGAAGGTGGACCCGTACCTGGAGGACCTCATCCCCCGCTACCTGGAGAACCGGAGGAAGGACATCGAGAAGCTCGGGGAGGCGGTGGCCGCGCGGGACTTCGAGCAGATCCGGATCCTGGGCCACTCCATGGCGGGCAGCGGAGGGGGCTACGGCTTCCGGGAGATCACGGTCATCGGCCGCGCCCTGGAGAGCGCGGCCCGGGAACAGGACGTAGAGACGATCCAGGCCCGGATCCAGGACCTGCAGGAGTACCTGGAGGACGTGGTGATCTCGTTCGCCTGAGCCCGCCCGGGCCCAGTTCAGCCCGAAGGGCGCGTACCCACCGCCACGGTGACGTGGAAGCGCCCCTCGAAGACGTGGACGTCCCCGATGCTCGCGTCCTTGGAGCGCATGATCTCGAAGGTGAACCGGTTGAAGTCCTGGGCGGTCTGGAAGCTGAAGGTGAGGCCCACCCGGAGCATCCCGGAGGGCGGATTGGTGATCTGACCCCCCACGTCGCGCACCAGCCGGAGCGCCTCCTGGACCTGGGAGATGTGGATCACCTGCCCCCGGAGGCGCCGCTGGCGCCGCAGGAGCGCCTCCACCAGCGCGCGGTTCACCTCGGAGGGGTCGAACGGCTTCTCGATGTAGCTGTGCACCTGCGCCAGGTTCACCGCCCGGAGGACGCTCCCCAGGTTGGTGTGGGCGGTGATGAGGAAGCGCAGCGTCGCGGGCCAGCGGTCCTTCACCTCCATGAGGAACGCGATGCCGTTCTCCTCGGGCATGATCTGGTCCGAGAGCACGGCATCGTACGCGTTCTTCTCCAGGAGGGCGAGGGCGTGGGGGGCGTCCTCCGCGGTATCCACCGTGCAGCGGAACTCGGCGCTCCGGACCAGCGTGTGCGACAGGAGCCGGCGGATGTCCTCGTCGTCGTCCACCACCAGGAAGCGGTAGGTCTTGGATTCCAGCTCCTCCTCGCTGGGAAGTGGTCCCTGAGGGGCGGGAGGGGAGTCCTTCCGGTCCTGCTCGTGCTCGCTCATCCGTCTCTCGGCAGCTCGGGGGGGTCCTCTTGGTAATTCCCCTCGGTATACATAACGGGAGCCGTCACACTCCGTCTCGTCGGGAGAGGGTCGTTCTGCCGGGGCACTGCCCCCCGATCGCTCATCCCGACCCCCCGGGAGCCGGGGGATCCCCTGGCGTCCCTTCGGGCCCGGAGTCGTACGCGCGCACCCGGGCCGCCAGGGAGGGATCCTTCGCCTCGATCTCCGGAAGGGGAGGGAGCGTCGCCCGGAGCCGGGCCGCCTCCGGGCCGTCGCCCAGTCGGCGCAGGACCCGGGCGACGCGCAGGGTGCTCTCCCAGACGTCCGGGGGCGCACCGGCGCGCCGGGCTTCCTCGAGGGCCTTCCCGTAGAAGTCCCGGGCCCGAACGAGATCCCCCCGGGTCTCCGCCACCTCCCCTTCCAGGGCGGGGAAATGGATGCGCGTGTAGGGGTCCTCCAGGGCCGGCGCGAAGGGCTCCAGGACCTGGAGCGCCCGCTCCGCCTCCTCCACCTTCCCGGATTCCAGGCAGAGGCGGGCTTCCTCCACCGAGGAAGATCCCACGAGGAGCGGGGCCCGGGCCTTCTCGCCCGCCTCCCTGGAGCGGCGGAACTCCTCGAGGGCCCTCTCCGGCTCGTTCCGCGCCAGATAGTTGATCCCCCGATTGAGGTGACCCGCCGCGAGCCCCGCGTAGTTGTGCGTCCGGGCGTGGTAGCGGAGGGCCTCCTCCACCAGCTGCTCCCCCTCGGGATCCCGGGGATCCTCCGCCAGGAGGACCGCGGAGAGGTTCTTCTTGGCGTAGGCCACCTCGCGCTCCTCGCGGAGCGCGTTGGCCAGCCGGAGCTGCTCCCGGAAATGTTCCGCGGCCTCCTTGTTCTTTCCCACCATCATGAGGGAGACACCCACCACCTGGTGGAGCATGAGCTGGCCCCGGGCGTCGCCTTCGAGCTCGAATCCGCGGGCGGCCTCCTGCGTGAGGGGAAGCGCCTCCTGTGCCCGTCCCATGGCACCCAGCGTCCGGGCGAGGTGGAAGAGCGCCCGGGACCGGGCGGGCCAGTGGGCCCTGTCCCGGGGGATCCGCTCCAGGGCCTGCCGGAGGACCTCCTCGGCCTCGTGGAGCCGCTGGAGGTCGTGGAGGGCGCGCCCCTTCTCCGTCAGGATGGACCCCTCCGCCGCGGGGTCGGAGGGGGCGAGCGACCGGGCGGCCGTCCACGCGTCCTCCGCATACTTGAGGGCGAGGTCCGGTGCATACCGGTCCAGCGCCGTGGAGGCGGCGAGCCGGTTCGCCTCCGCCGCCCGGGGCCAGTCCCGGGCCCGGAGCCACTGCTCCGCCACCCGGTAGGTCCGCAGGTCCGGTTCCACGCGGGATCCCTTTTCCAGCGCTGAAGCCGCCCGGGCGTGGACCCGCTCCTTCACCCCGGAGGGTAGCCCCGACTCCAGGATGGGGGGGAGGGTCTCCAGGACGAAGGAGTACCGCTCCCCTTCCAACTCCCGGAGGAATCCCTTCCGCACCAACCCCTCCAGGATCTCGGCGGCCTCCTCCTCGGGGGTCCCCAGCATGGACAGGGCCAGTTCGAAGTCGAACTCGATGCCCAGGACGCTCAGCTCCTCCAGGTGCCGCCGGGAGACCGGATCGAGCCGGCGGATCCGCCCCAGGAGGATCGCTTCGGTGGACCGTCCCTGCGGCAGGGGTCGGGTCAATGGCTGGCGCCAATCCCGGTCCTTGAGCATCTGCTCCACCAGCATGGGGAGGCCCCCGGAGGCCTCGTAGACCTCCTCCACGAGCTGGGGCGTGAGATGCTCCGGAGGGACGATCCGGGGGAGGAAGGCCGCCATCTCCTCCTGGGAAAGAGGCGGGACCCAGAGGAGGCGGGCCTGGGGGCTCTCCAGGAGGATCCGGAGGGGCTCCGGGACCTCGTCCTCCTCCTCCTGGTCCAGGGTGAGCCAGATCCCCAGCCGGGAATCGGCGAGGCGATCCACCAGGTAGCGCAGGACCGCGTGCGAATGGGGGTCGAGATGCTGGGCGTTCTCCACGATCCAGA
>JAJZYH010000048.1 GCA_021798195.1 Thermoplasmata archaeon | reverse complement strand
CCGCCATCGCGCTTTCCGTGGTGGAGGGCCTGGGGGTGGGAGGGTACCTCTTCGGCGCCGGCCTCCTGGGGATCGCCCTGGGGGTCATCGAGACCCACGAGCCCACCCTGGTGGCCCACCTCACCCCATCGGATCGGACCTCCCGGAGCTTCGGGGTCCTCACCGGTTCCCGGAGCCTCGGGCTCTTCGGCGCCAACCTAGCCCTGGGGATCCTCTACCTGGCCAATCCCTGGTACCCCTACGTCTATGCGGCCCTGGGCGCCGTGGCGGCTGCAGGGATCCTCGTGGCCGTGGGGGCGCGGACCGGTGACTCCGGCGATCTCCCTCCCTCCGCCCCTTCCTGACGTCTTCGTCCCGGCGCACCTTTGGTCCCCCCAGCGCGGGATCGGGGGGCGACGGGAGCATGCGGATGCCGGTGCTGGATCCTCCCGCCGGCCACCTCCGGGGTCACCAGGAGGAAATCCCCCTCGAGGATCCCCTTCACCCCCCGGAGGTCTTCGGCGGCCGACTCGAGCTCCCCCCGACGCCCCACCAGGACCATGATCTCCACGCAGGCATCGCCAGGAAGGTGGATGTGGAGCGACGACTGGATGTGATCCCCCCACCGGTGCTGGGCCGCCGTGAGCCGCCGGAGCACGTTGGGCGCCGTGTGCCGGTAGAGGACCAGGACGGTTCCCACCGCATCCGCCTCCGGGTCCTGGAGGGCGTCCTCGGAGAGTTCCTTCCGGATGAGGAACCGGATGGCGTCGGACCGGCTGGGGGAGTTGCGGCGACGTACCCAGCGGTCCAGAGCGGCCAGGAGTTCCGGTTCCAGGGACACACCAAGGCGCACCACGGAGGAGGACATGGGCCCCTCCACGGAACCCTCCTGCTTGAACCTAATCCCGGAGGGCCCGCGCCTCGTCCGGGACTCCCCCTGGGATCCTGGTCCCCCGGATCCGGCCCGCCTTCCAGACGAAATAGACGGAAGGCACCAAAAGGCCCAGGGAGACGTAGAAGAGCGTGGTGTTCGTGACGAAGCCCAGGACGATCATGGACAGCATCGCGAGGGCGGTGATGGGCGCGATGACCACGATGAGCCGGTGGGAGTGCCAACCGGGCCCCTCGAGCCCCATGGGCTGTTGGGTCCGCCGGAAGTGGACCGTGGCGGTGATGCTGTTCAGGGCGAACTCGGCGATGAGGAAGATGCCCGCGGCCGTGAGGACGAGGCTGAAGAAAGCGAAGATCGAGGCCGAGGTGAGCTCCGAGAGCTGGACGGCGATCTCGGCGGCCGTGATCACCCCGATGCTCACCCACGGGCTCCGGAAGCGGGGATGCACCCGGGCGAATGCGGCGGGCAGGAGCCCGCTGCGCCCCATGGAGAACCACGCCCGGCTCAGGATGAACGCGGTGAGCCACAGGGAGCTCGCCGTGGATGCGATCACGGCGACGTCGATGGCCCACCCCGCGCTGGGGAGCACGTAGCCGATCCAGGTGGCCAGCGGGTCGGGGCTCGCGGAGAGCGCCGCGAGGGGCGTCTCCATGGTGATGAGGGGCATGGTCACCATGTAGATGAGGAACACCGAGAGGAGCCCCACGATGCCGGACTTCCCCGGCCATTGCCGGGGCTTCTTGGATTCCTCGGAGGCGTAGCTATCGATCTCCCAGCCGTCCAGGATGGTGGCCACCACCACCAGGGAGAGGGCAAAGTCGAAGGGGTTCACCCGGGACGTGAAGAACCATGAGGCGCTCACCGGGTTCACCACGTGCGTGGGGAGCGCATAGAACCCGATCCCGAGGAAGATGGCGAGGATGATGACCTCCAGGGCAAGGAACGCCTCGGTGAACCGCGCCGTGGGCTTGGCTCCCAGGACCAGAGGGACCGAGGCCACCAGGGCCCAGAGGATCCCCACCAGCGCCTCCCAGGAGATGCTGGTCACCACGCCCGGGTTCACCCAGCCCAGGAAGTTGAGGAGCTGGAGGGTGTATTCCCCCGCCGGGACCAGGATGGGAGGGAGGGACATGAAATACGCGAGGGTCACGATCCACGCCTGGAAGCCGCCGTATCTCCGTCCGATGACCGTGCTGCCCCAGAAGTAGGACGCCCCGGCGTGGGGGTAGTGGATGTTGAGCTGGCGAAAGATGATGGCCGCGAACAGGAAGAAGGGGAATGCGACCACCACCGACATGATGGCCTGGGGGCCCGCATAGGCGACCATCACCCCGTAGGCCGCGGCGATGCTGAACGCGGGCGCCACGCTTGAGGTGGAGAGCGGGATCAGGTCCAGGAGGTGGAACACCTCCCCGCGCAGGTGATGCCGCTCCGGGGAGGCTCCGGAGGGGGGTGCGGTCATTCCCTGCTCACCCCGGGGCCCCTCCTCCCCGGGGGGATGGGGGCCAAAGCCTCATTCCGCGGAAGGCGTCGGGAGAACCGGCCCCACAGGGCCCCCATCCATGCGGGGGCATTGGACACGGCCCCGAGGGGTTCGGGTCCCTCCCCACGCACGGAGCGGTTCGACCGTGGTGAAATGGCCGCTGGGCACCCATGCGTTCGGGTCTCCTGGACGGAGGGGGTTAGGCAGGCCCGACGCGCTACATAATGTTATGTCATTTTTATATTTCGTGCTACCCGACAGGTCACCCCCCTCTGGATGGCGCCTGGAGAGCATGCGTGAACGATATCAACGGCCCGGGGGTGATGGCTCCGTGACGTCGGGCCCGTCCCCCGGAGAGATGGCCTCCCCTTCCCTCCCCAGAAGGCGGGCCATGGTAGCGAGGGCCCGCAAGGCACTCCCACCCGTCCGCCTCGTCTGGGCCTTTCTTCTGGTCCTGGGGATCTACGGGGTGCTGTATCTGGGGGGCGTGGGCCTCCTTTCGCTGGGGATCCTCCCCACGGTGGCGGTGGTCACCGACCTCCTCTTCCAACGGCTGCGGTTTCCCCGTCTGCGCTCGCCGGAACCCGCGCTCGCCACGGGTCTCTTCCTGGCGCTCCTGTTCCCACCCACCGTCTCCGTTCCCCTTGCGGCGGTGGTGGTGCTCACCGCCATCACGTTCCGGCACGTCCTCCGGTGGAAGGGCCGTCCCTGGTTCAACCCCGCCGCGCTGGGGGTCGTGCTCGCCGCCGTCTTCCTGGGGTTCGGCCCCGCCTGGTGGGTGGCCCTCACCCCCACCGAGGAGATCCTCCTCGTCGCCTTCGGCCTCGTCCTCCTGGGGAGGAACCTGCGTCCCTGGAGGCTCGTCCTCACCTTCTTCGTGGCGTACGCCGGGCTTTCGCTCCTGGACCACGCGTTCTTCGGGGGAGCTACCTCTCCTGCGGTCCTCGCGCTGGGGATCCTCGATCCGGTCACCATCTTCTTCGGGCTGTTCATGCTCACTGAGCCCCGGACCTCTCCCAGGGACCCCCACGCCCATCCCCTCGTGGGCGGGATCGTGGCCATCCTGGCCGTCTTCCTCCCCCTGGCACTGCCCAGCCTGGGGATCCTGGTGGCGCTCCTCGCAGGGAACGCACTCGCCATGATCCTGGGGAGGGGCACGGAAGCGACCTCCGCAGTCCCCCGCCCTACCCGGGCCCGGAAGCCCATCCGGGCGCAGAGGGCGCGTGGAGGGCTCCGGAGCCGGTCCCCCACCGCGTGGTCCTCGGGCCACCAGATCACCGCGGGAGTGGCCGCCGGTGTGATCCTCCTCGCGGTGGCGGCCACGGCCCAGGCCCCCCCCACCTACCATACCGTGATCGTCTCAGCCCCTCCGTCTTCGGGAGGCACCTCGCCTTCGGTCACCAACTGTCAGAGCGACAACCCCAGCATTCCCTCCGGGACCCTGTCGGCCCTGCACCACGCCCTGGGACCGTCGGTGATCCTGTCGTACGACTCCAACACCGGGATCGTCGTCTTCTACGATCCGGTGGACCACGTCACCGTGACCGAGACCGATCTCTACGAGGATTTCGGCTACGCCGAGTTCAACGGGGACGACTTTGCCGTGACCGGCTGCGCCCCCTCGGGATAGGCGCCCCTCCCCCGCAGGCTCCCGCTCGTCGGGTCCATGGGAATACCCAAGCCCCGGGGGAAGGGGGGATCCTCCCTTCCTCAGCGCCGGGTCCAGGACATCCAGGCCTCGATGGGACGGCCCTGCATCCACGGAGGGGGCGGCTCACCCAAGATGCCCAGGAGGGTCGGGGCCACGTCCCGGATGGACTCCCGGGGACCCATGGGCCGCGGAGGCGTCTCCAGAGGTCGTCCCGGGTCGGTCAGCACGTAGACCCCGTCCCAGTCATGGACCGCGTCGTCGGGACCGGTGTCGTTCTCCAAGAGGAAGTGGGAAGGATGCCCCACGGTCCCGGCGGATCGCCAGGAGAGGTCCCCGAAGTAGGCGATGAGGTCCGGTGGGTCTCCCTTCACCTCGGTGTAGATGTCCTGGGGCCTAAGGAGCCGAACCCCCATGGGACCCCCCGTGGGGGTGCGCACCGCTTCGAGCTCCCGGGAGAGATCCCGGAGGAGCCCCGGGACCTCGTCCGCTTCCACGATGCCCTGCGTCTCCCGCCCCCGCAGGTTGAGCCAGAGCCGGGCATAGTAGCCCCCGGCCCCCCAGACGCGGGTCCGATCCCAGTCCACGTCGGCCTTCTCCAGGGGGGTCCCGGGATCGGGGTTCCTCCGGAGGGTGAGATATCCGTGGGAGACGAGCCAATCGTTCACCGCGAAGCAACCTTCCATCGCCTTGGACCCGTGGTCGCTCGCCACCAGGACCACGGAGTCGGGATCGGCGCCCTCCAGGAACCTTCCCACCTCTTCGTCCAGGAGCCGGTAGTACTCCCGGGCGGATCCCAGGTACCGGTTTCCCGGCTCGTGCCGCGGGTGATCGGGATCGAAGTACTTCCAGAAGGCGTGATGGAAGCGGTCCGGGCCGATGTCGTGGAGGATGAAGAGGTCCCAGGGTTCTCGCCGATAGATCTCCCGGGCGAGGGCGAAGCGCTGGCGGGTCAAGCTCCGGATGGCGGGGAGGAGCCCGGACCGGTCCTCCACCCGGAACTCCACATCGAACCGGAACGGCTCTCCCAGCGCGCGCTCCAGGTCCTCCCGGAGCGAGGCCGGGTAGACCGCATCCGCCGCGCCGGGAGGGGTATGGAAATCTCCGAGGTACACGCCGTTCACCACGGGCGGTGGGTATCCCGGTGGGACTCCCAGGACGGCCACGCGCCGGCCCCTCCGGGACAGGATGTCCCAGAGGGGAGGGCGCCGCAGGGTGGCCGGCGTGGGCATGTACGACGCTTGGTACTGGCCCGGAGGCCGGTGGCGGAACCCGTACACCCCGAGGGTCCCCGGATCCACTCCCGTGAACATCACGGCCCAGGCCGGAACCGTGATGGGCGGGTCGGTGGTCCGTAGGGGCCCGTACAGGGATCGACCCAGCAGGCGCTGGAAGTTGGGGAGTTCGTCCCGGAAGCGGTCCAAGAGGAGGGAAGGAGGGACCGAGTCCAACCCGAGGACGATCACCGGGCGTCCGGTCCTCCCCATGGTCCTCCCCGCCCTCGGGACCCTCTTCCCCCCATGAACCTTGTCGGGGCACCCCCGGGGCACGACCCTTCCCGTCCTGTGCATCACAAACGTTCAAGGGGTCCGGGCCTGTGGACCCCCCGGAGGAATCTTCCGTGTTCTGCCCATCCTGCGGATCCCTCATGGCGGCGCCGGCCGCCGCCGGCTCCAATTTTCCCATGCACGTGTGCACCACCGACGGGATCGTCTACGATGTGACGCGGAACCTGTGGTACGGCTTTGTCCGCCCTCCCCTGGAGGTGCATTGCCCCACCTGTGGGATGACCATGGACGGAGAGCCCCGGATCCCTCCGCACGCCATGCACTTCTGCTTCCATTGCGGGATCACCTTCGACCCCGGTCGGAAGGTCTGGTATGGGATCCCCATGCACATGGTGACCCCATGATCCGGGGTCGTTGATGCCCCCCTTCTCTTCCGGTTTCCCCGTGGTCCTGCGCGTCTCCCTGGGAGCGGGACGGCCCCAGGGGAAGCTCTCGGTGCACGGGATGGTCTATCTGTGGGGCCCGGACTCCGTCCCCCGGATCCCCCCGGACGCGCCCGTGGGCCGGGGCCTTCCCCTCTGGTACCTCGTCCGGAAGGACCGGCTCCTCCGGGACCTGCGGCGACCGGGGGAGCGGGTGCCCCGGGACCGCCGGTCTCTCCCCCGGTGGGCCCGGGGAGTCGTCTTCCGCGAGGTGAACGTGGAGGTGAGCGACCTGGGTACCTTCCTCGTGGGCCGCGCTGCATTCCCCCCGGGGCTCTGGATCCATTACCTCTTCCGGAGCACCGGAGAGGATGGCCCGGACCGACGGCTGGAAGGGCTCTTTCCGGTGGCGCCCGGGAGCGTGCCCACGCAGGAAATGCTCGTGGGGAGCATCCGGCTGGGCATTTCCCCTCCAGAGGAAGAGGGAAATCCTCCCTCGCCCCTTCCCGGCCGCTCGAGAGGTGCCTCGGACCCTCCGGAGAATGTTCCATGACCGCTACGACCTACCACGTCTCCTACCTGGGTGTGGTCTTCGACCTGGACGGCACGCTGGTGGAGAGCCGCCACGACTTCCGGACCATGCGGGCTGCCGTGAAATCCCTCGCCGAGAAGGCGGGGATCCCTCCCGGCGAGCTCCACACCACCATGGCCATCCCGCAGATCATGGCCTACACCATGGACCGGCTCCGGCAGCTGGGCCTCTCGGACGGGGTCCGCTACAAGTTCGAGGCCGACGCCAACCGCCTCCTGGACGACATGGAGCTCAAAGCGCTCCCCACCACGAAGATCCGCGCCGGGTCCGTGCCGTTCCTGGAGAGGCTCTCCGGGGAAGGCTATCGCCTGGGGCTCCTCACCCGGAGCTCCGCGCGGTTCACCGAGCAGGTCCTCCATGGGACGGGCCTCCGACCGCTCTTCCGCGCGGTCCGGACGCGGAGCGACCCCGGGCCCTCCAAGCCCGACCCCGAGGCGCTCCTCCGTCTCCTCAAGGAGATGATGGTCCCCCCGGACCGGGCGGTCTACGTGGGGGATCACCCGCTGGACCTGGAGTGCGCCATCGCCGCCCGGGTGGACTTCATCGGGCTGGTCCATCCCAGCCCTCCCGGCCCCAAGGGCGCCGAGGAGGAACTCCGCCGCAGAGGAGCCCGCGTGGTGGTCCGGTCCTTCGAGGACCTCCGGCACGCCATCACGGGACAGGCGTAGGAGGATTCTCCCGGGGCTTCTCACGGAGTTCCGGGAGGTACTCCGCCCAGGCGTGGATCACCGCCCGCTCGGCGGTGGCCCACGCCTCGGGGACCTGGTTCCAGCCGTTCCGGAGATCCCCCACGGCATAGAGGCCGGGGATCACCGGCTCTCCTTCCGCGGAGAGGACGCGGCAATCCTCGTCGGTCACCACGAACCCGTCGGCGTCGAAGCGGGCCCCCAGCGCCCGGGGGATCTCGGAGTTCATCCGGTACCATCCCAGGGCGCTGAACCCCTTGTCGAACTCCACCTGGGTCCCGTCGGAGAATCGCACGCCGAACCTCTTCTCCCGAAGCCCCTGGAACGCGTCGATCTCGCCGGTCATCACGGGGATCTTCGCCGCGGCGAGCTCCGCCTCGAGGGCCATCCGCTCCTCCGGGGGCACATCCGGAAGGAGCGGGGCCCCGTGGGTGAGGAGCGTCACGGACCGGGGCTCGAAGTGGAGGATGTCCAGGGCCGTGAGCACCGCGAAGCGGGTCTCCCCCAGGACCGCCACCGATCGTCCCGGCAGCGTGTGCCCGTCGCAGATGAGGCAGTAGTCCACGATCCCGAAGTTCGCCCACGGGAAGATGGGGTCGATCTTCCCGTGGACATGGGGCATCCGGTCCACCACGCCCATGGCGAGGATCACCACGGAGGCC
>JAJZYH010000047.1 GCA_021798195.1 Thermoplasmata archaeon | reverse complement strand
GCGTCCCAGAGCCCTATCGTAGAGCATCCATCCGCGTGGAAGCTCCTCCTATCCCTCATCCCGGGGCGCCCCTTTGTCAGACTTGGACGAAGAGGGAGACGGTCCCTTGGGTCGTCCCGGAGACCTGCCCCCTCAAGGCATAGGTGGTCCCGTTGGTCAGCAAAGGCCCGAGCCAGGCCGGGACCGCGAACGATTGGGACGAGCACAAGAACACCCAGGCGGGCAGATGGGATCGGTTGAAGGGAAGGTACGGTGGGATGGTGGGGGTCCAGAGGAGGGCATAGGCGTGCACGTCGTTGGCCACCAGGGGGAAGAGGTTGTTGCTGGCGAGCACCACCGCGTTCGCCGGGATCTGGCGGGCGAGCTCCGTCACCTGGGCGGAACCGACCATGGGGACATAGTTCACTTGGTATCCGTTCCCCAGATCGGTCCGCTGGACCAAAGGATCCGCCGGGCTCAAGATCAGGCACGCCACCACCACGGCAAACAGGAGGAAGGTCGCGGGCGCGGCCCTCTCCCCAGGGGAGGACGTCCCTTTCCGGGACAACGCGTGAGGTCCCTGCCGCGAGCCGGGCCGTTTGCGGGCGGGAGAGGCCCGTTCGTGCTTCCTCCAGCGTCTGAGCGCGTCCGGGAGACTGAGGAGCTCCAGGTCCTTCAATCCGTAGGCGAGCCCCACGAAAAGGGGGACCACGGGCAGGAACCCGTACTGGTTCCCGAAGACCGTGAACTCACTGTAGCTGACGAAGGTGTAGCCTAACCAGGGGAGCACGAGGATCTGGGCCCGGAGCGACCGGAGGGGAAGGAATCCCACCAGGGCGTACAGCGCGAGCCAATAGGAGAACTTCTGGGGCAGGTCGACGGGGAGGTGAGAGGCGGAGATGTAGAGCCCGGCGTTGAGGACCGGTCGGCTCGGGTTGGTGCTCAGCGGGACCACCGGGACCAGGAGCAGCCCGGGGTCTCCTTGCAGGATCTGGAGGACCAAGTAAGCCCCGCAGGCGGCCAGGAACAGGACCGCGGCGTAGCGGGCGGGTCGGAGCCGGGGGCCGTAAAGGAAGTCCCTCCCGAGGAGCCCAAACCGGGAGAGCCAGCGCCCCCGGGGAGGGGCTGTCCCGGCACGGCCACCCAAGCGTTGATAGCTCTCGACAAGGGGGGGGAGGAGGAAGAACAGCGCGATGGAGGCCACGAAGACCGGCCCCGCCTCGATGGTCACGAAGGCGAGGAGGGCTGCCAGGGCCCCCCACCCATACCTCCCTCGCCGCCAGAGCAGGAAGAGCAGGAAGAGCTCCACCGGGAGGAACGCCTCCAGGTGGAAGTCGTAGAGGTTCGCGGCGAGGAGCGGGGGCCAGATCAGGTAGAGCCCGGCCACCAGGAGGGCCCGATGGTCGGACCCCGTGACGTCCTTCGCCAAGTAGTAGAGCGGGACCGCTCCCAGGGAGACCACCGTCGCTTGGAGGAGGAAGAGGGTGCCGGCCTGAGGAAAGAGGTTGTAGAGGGCGCTCAGGCCGATGAGGAGCGGGGCGGGGTGGACCTGGAAGAGCGAGCCGAACCCGTACATCTCGTAGTCGCCCGCCTCGTAGAACGGGTGCCCGTGGGCGCTGGACCAGAAGGCCTGCTGGAAGATCCCCAGGTCCCAATTCCCGGTATAGAGCTCTTGAGACCTCAGGCTGGACAGGCTGAAGGCCAATAGGAGGTAGGCCAGGGCGAACACCACCAGGGAAACCTGGGGGTACCGGCCCAGTTGGAGGCGTGCCCGCGGAGCTCTCTGCTCGTTCCTCATGCCCGGAATGCGCTCTCCCCGCGGGCGGAACCCGCTGGGTCTGAGAGAGACCAGAGCTCGGTCTCCTTGATAGGGTTAGGGTCCCGGGGCGGCCGGGAACGCCGGGAGGGGGGGGCCTCGACCGCCGGGGAGGGCCTAGGGCGGGGCGGTCTCCGTGACCGAGACGGAGTAGAGGAAAAGCCCCCCGGTGAAGTAGGAATCCACGGCCCGGAACTCGACCGAGGCGAAGCCGTCCTGCAAGGTGACGGGAATGGTGACGTTGAGGGATTGCGTGGCCGGGGCTCCCGGGACCCGATGGAGGATGACCGAACCCAGCACCTGCTTCCCGCCGTGGTGGGTCACGTCCAGGGTCACGGAGTCCGAGAGGCTCCAATTCTGTAGGGTGACCCGGAAGCTGACGTTGTAGGACCCCGGAGCCAAGTAGTGGTACGGGCCGTACCAGGCGGTCTCCCCGTTCGAAAGGTCGCTCAGGAAGAGGCAGGGGGTGGTGCATCTGGGTGGGTCCACGACTCCCCGGGGGCTGGTGAAGGCCACGGGGGGGATGGTCGCTGCGTACGGGACGTAGTACCGCGGGGCCCCGGAGTAGTGGGCAGCGATCACCCACATCCCTTGGGCCTCTCCCAGCACACCGTACCCCCCGGAAGCGTACAGGTGGCCGAGGACCTCCTCCAGGCTCAGGTTGAAAGGGAAGGTCCCGGTGGCGTTGAAGAACGAGTCCGGCAAGGGATCTGGGTTCCCCACCACGTACTCGGGCTCGACCGGTCTCCAGCCGCCGGTGGCGGTGGGGTAGGTCATGTTGTAGGCCAGCCCACCAAAGGGTCCGGGGACCATGGGCCCGATGGCCCCGGGCATGAGGGGGCGGGGGAGCAGTTCGGGCATGTTGTCCTGGAAGACCACCGAGGGAGCGTTTCGGGGGATGAGCCCGGCCAGGTGAACGAACTCGTCGTAGAGGGTCTGGTTGTAGCCCACCAGCTCGCCGGACCGGAAGCTCGCCGGGGTGCTAGAGTTGAACGGCCCGTAGGGGGTCAAGAAGGAGGTCGTCACCAGGGTGGAGACCAGGGCCACCAGCACCAGGCCGGTGCAGAGGGCCCCCCGCCGTGTGCGGGAGCGGAAGGGGGGACCCTTCCAGGGGGTCGCAGCGAGCGCTTCGCTGGGGGGGGTCCCCCTGGACGGAGTGGACCCTCGGAGCCGCTGGACCCAGGCTCTTCCGGACCGCAGGGCCGCTAGCCCGTCGAGGGCCGCCAGGAAGGCGAACGGAATGAAGAGGAAGGCGTGCCAGTCCGTGACGATGCCCGGGTAGAGGTATCCGTCGTACCCCGCGGTCAGAACGAGGAACAGGTACGGGGTCAGGAAGACGAACCACCGGGGAGAGAGAAAGGGAAGGAAGCCCAGGGGAGCGAAGAGCAGGAGGAGGGTGAAGCCTTTGTCGGCGAGGCCCGTGGAAGGGCTGAGAGTGACCGCATGGGCCACCGCTAAGGCGCTAGAGTTGGCCGAGGAGGGAGCCACGACCAAGGTCCCTCCCAGGAGCAGGGCCGTCCCCCCTGCCAGAAGTCCGGCAGAGTACCAGGTCGGGAGCGGGCCGGGTCGGCTCAGGAGATTCCCGCCGGCGATGCGGTGAAGAAACCACGACCCCCGCCCCGTCCCGCGGGCTCCCGGCGGAGAGAGACCGGCCCCGAAGGGCTGGAGACGCCGGTACGCCAGGGAACCTGCGAGGGTCATGAACCCGAGGAGAGCGGGGTAGACGGCCAGGGGGTACCAGAGCATTCCCGCAAGAAGCAGGAGCAATAGCGACCACCGGAAGTGTTCCTGGAGCAGGAGCAGGACCCCCCCGAGGAAGAGGGGGATGAGGAAGGCCTCCACGTGGTAATCGGTGAAGTTCACCCCAGCCAGGGGAAAGTACAGGTAGTAGATCAGGGGGAACGCGAGGGAAGGGAACGTTGGCAAGCCCAGTTGTCGCGCGAGGAGATAGACGAGGACCCCTCCGGCCCCCAGGAGCAGCGATTGGAAGGCCACCATTCCCCATAGTCCGCCCAGGGTCACGGGCCAGAAGACGAGGTTCCCCCCGAACCGGAAGAAGGCGAAGACCAAATCCATAGGGGAGTAGGCGGTGGAGTAGACCTGCCACCCCTGTTCGAGAAAGAGGCCAAGATCGAAGACCGAGGCCCGGAAGGCCAGGATACGGAGGTCGCTCAGCGTGGCCCACGTCAGGGTGTAGGCCAACCAGCCGGCTAACACCAGGCCCAGGGCGCCCTTGCGAGCCCACCCGGGGGAGGAGGGGGGTTCCCGGAGCCCTTTCCCTTCAGAGGGGCCTTCGGTGGGAAGACCCGGCTCGTTGCCAGCAGGAGCTGGCCCCCAATGGGGGGGGACCGCGAGCCGGCTCATCGCTGGAGGAGGGGGAGATGCGCACCGCTGGCCCGGACCGGCCCCGAAAGCTTGCTCGGGGATTGGCCCAGACCGGCCCGAACGATGAGCATGGGGCCCAGGGATCTTCGGAGGAAGGAGAGGGCCCCGGTGGCGACGACCCCCAGGTTCAGGAGAGGGTCGTAGCGGGTCCAGAGGGTCAGGGACCGGAGCACACGGGCAGCGATAGCGCGGCGGTCGGTCGGTCCATCGGTCAGCTCGGCAAGGAGTTCGTGGAAGGCCACTCCCCGGTCGGCCAGGTCCACCAGGTCCCTTCGGTCCGCGGCCAGGTCCGTTACCATCTGCCGGATCGCCCGGAACGTCCCGATCCGCAGGGAGAATTCCTGGTGAAGGCGGAGGATCTGGCCGGCGACCGTGTCGGGGTCGGCGCGGGAGGGAATAAGGGGGGGTGGCCGATAGAGGACGGAGGGGGATGGGTCGTAGAGCAGCTCTTCTCCGAGAGCAAGGGCGGAGAAGAGGAAGAACGTGTCCTCGCTGGCTTCGATCCGGGAGAGGTACGGGTCTGCCGCTTCGAGGATCTCTCGACGCACGCTCAGGGTGCTGTCATTGAAACCGAGGTCGTAGCGCCCGAGATAAGGGGGCCAGTGGCCGTGTTGGTGGAGCAGCCGGACGGGGGTCCTCCCGGGACGGGCCATCCGACGCTGCCAGCTGTGAGGGGGAGTTCCCCCAGGGGAGTAAAAGCGCATCCCCCCCCGATGGAGCGCGACCGCCGGGCGGGTCGCGAATCCCTGGTGAATGGAGGCCAGCCTTCCCGGGAGCCAGACATCGTCGTCGTTGAGGAAGGAGACGACATCTCCCTGGCAGGCCTTGACCCCGGCGGAGAAGAACAGGCCCTTGCGGGGTTCCGGGCAAACCACCTCTCGGATCGGGATCCCTCGCCCAGAAGGTCCGCCCCGAAGCAGGTCGATGGAACGGTGCTGGTCGGTCAGTAGCACGATCTCTTCCGGCAGGGTGGCGGAGGTCTGGCAGAAAACGGACCGTACGGCATCGCCCAAGTAGGGGCTTGGGCCATAGGCCGAGACCAGTACGGAGACGGAAGCGCTCATGGCGGTCCTATATCGGCGGAATCCAGCGGACGAGGTTCATCGGCGGGGGCAGCCGCGGATTGGGCAGGGGTCTGGGAGGCCCGGCAGGGGGGGGTTAAAGTCCAGATCGATTGGAGGGTCATGGGATGAAGGGGGCACGCAACGGGGCAGTCCCAGCTCTTGGGATAAGCCTTGGTTCCGTGGAGGCCAGGGCGGGGGCACGGCCCACGGGCCGCTGGAGCGGTAGGGATGAGCCCAGGCGACCGATGTGGGATAGGTCTCGGGGAAGTACTTTCGATCGTACGCATCCGGGTCCTGATTCGTGGTCTCCTCTCCCATGGACCTTCCGAATACGGATGGTTTCAGGTCTGCTCTTCCAGGGGCCCCCGGGACGCGCCAGGTCATACCGCTCCTCGGGTCATGATAGGGGCGATCTCCAGGTAGTTGAGCCAGACCTGGGCCAGGGGGCAGAGTAGGTAACCGCGCACCTGGGTATCCAAGGTAAGGCTTGGAAGGGACAAGGAGAACGTGACATTGGTCCAGCCCGAGCTGTTGAGTTCGCCGAACGTGAGCGACTCGTTGAAGAGCAGGCGGGTCGCGAAGCCGTCTACCTCCAAGAAGAGCACCGGCGTGGTCGTACTTACGTTTGCGCCCAGGACCGGGGTGGCCCGGACGGAGAGGCTGACGGAATAGTTCCCGGCTTGGAGGAGAGCGTAGGGCCCGAACCAGATGATGGAGTAGAGGAGGGGGGTACCGTTCTGCGGGGGGGTGCTCACGATGCTCCGGTTGAACCGGGCGGAGGAATCGTTCACCACTTGGGCGTAGCCGACGGAGAGGGTGCTGGAGTTGTAGATCCCCGGTTTGACCGGTAGCGGCGCGTAGTTGGCGGAGGGGCCATGGTAGTCCCTCTGGAAGAGGAGGACGGGTCCCACGGGGGACTCGGCGAGGGTCCCCCGGACGCCGTAGACGCTCTGGTTGTAGAGGAAGGGAAGGACGAAGCTGGGCATCTCTGGCAGCTGATCGCCGGAAAGGAGGACGTAATCGGGAAGGTGGGTACGGTTGAAGGGGAGATGTTGGGGCGGGGATGGGTACCAGAGGGTGGTGTAGGCGTTCACGTTATTGGTCACCAGATTGAAGAGGTCGTCGGAGGCCAGCACGGTGCTCCCGGTGGGGACGAGGGAGGTGAGCCGGACCAGGTTGTCGTAGCCGTAGAGGTTGGGGGAGTAGGTCTGGTAGAGGTAGTTGGACCCCCCGGGGAGACCGATGACAGAGGTGTAGGGGTATTGGATGGCCGGGTTCACGGGGCTGAGGAGGACGTTGGCGGCGATGACGGCCACGAGGATGCCGGTCACGGCCACGGCGGGGCTGGGGCGGGGGCCCCGGCGGAGGAGGGCGCTACGGACCTCCTTGGGGGGAGCGAACTGGAGGTGGGAGAGGCCGTAGGCGAAGCCGATGAGGAGCGGGGCGGCCACTACGTAGCCGTACTGGTAGCCAAACTGGTAGTAATCGGTGAAGGCGGTGAAGAAGGTGAAGACGAGCCAAGGAGCGACGAGAATGAGGGTCCGGGGGCGGACGAGCGGGATGAAGGCGAGGAGGGCGTAGAGGAGGACCCAGTATTCGAGCTTCATGGAGAGGTCAGCGGTGAAGTAGGAGAGGTTGAGGCCAAGGCTCCCGGTCGAAAGCCCGAAGGTGGGATGGTAGGCGGGGGTGTAGCCGAGGATGAGGAAGAGGTACGGGCCCTCGAGGAGGCGAAGGACAAGGTAGGCCAGAACTGCGGCCAGGCCCAAGGCGATACCCCACTTGAGGGAGAGGCTTTCGGAGGGGCCGGACTCAGGGGAGGCCGTCGATGGAGAGGGCTTGGACGGGGATGCCCTCGAGCGACGCAGGGTGAGCCAGATCCGTTGGAGGAGCGTGATGCCTTGGTCGAAGTAGAGGAAGACCAGGAAGGCGAGGATGAAGAGGGGGGTGAGCTCGAGGGTGAGGAAGGCGAGGATGGCCACCAGGAAGCCTTCGGCGTATCGGGCCCGGGTCCAGAGGAGGAAGAAGGTGAACAGTTCGAGGGGGAGGAAGGACTCCAGGTGGAAGTCGTAGAGGTTGGAGGAGAGGATGGGGGCCCAGAGGAGGTACAGGCCGGCGGTGAGAAGGGCCTTTCGGTCAGAGTTCGTGATGTCCCGGGTGAGGTAGAAGAGGGGGATGGCGGCGAGGGCGGTGAGGAGGGACTGGAGGATGAGGAGGGTGAAGGGGGAGGGGGCTAGGGCGTAGAGGCCAGCCAGGGGGAACATCATGAAGGAGGGGTGGATCTGGAAGAAAGACTGGACGCCGAAAAGCTCGTGGTCGCCGGCCTCGAAGAGGATGCGGCCGCGGGTCGTGCTCCAGAGGGCTTGTCGGAAGACCGAGAGGTCCCAGGTGTCGTACCGGAAATTTGCGTACCGGATTGAGGCCAGGATGGAAGAGGCAATGGCATAGATGGCCACGAAGCAAACCAGCCACCGATGCCACCGGATCCCGCGCCTCGCGAGGGGGGCAGCCTGCCCACTGTCAGCTTGTCTGTGCGATGCGTGCTTTCGGCTCTTCAACGCCTGCTTCTCCCCCCCCCAGCCCGTCGGTCCTGTGTCGGATGCGCATGAAGGCTCGGGTTGTACTTCCCTCTTGCTTTCTCTTGCTTTGCCTCTCCACCTCGCCCGCCTTATTCCGGCCCCGGACCAACACCCTGCGCGCCGGGCGGCGGAGTAGGTGTAGTGACGCTTGCGCC
>JAJZYH010000046.1 GCA_021798195.1 Thermoplasmata archaeon | reverse complement strand
CCGTGGGTCCTGGAGGGGGATCTCGAGGCGGCCCGGAAGCTCGTGGCCTCCGTGGAGGGGGCGAGACTGTTCCTGTACCCGGGGAACGGACACCTCTTTGCCGATAGTAGCCTCCCGGATTTCGACCAAGGAGCTACCACACTTCTCTTGAAACGGGTACTGGAGTTCATGAAGCAGGTGGGAAAGCCAAGATAGGAGTCAGGAAACCTCCCCGAGGCATCAGAAGTTCTCTCGTGCGACGGGTCAATTTCTCCCACTTGGAGGATCCAGACAGTTGAGGAGAGGGTGGTTACGTGGAGGGGCGGTTGGAACGCCATGGATCACGGAGCCCTCCCTCCGGCCGGACTGGACGGACCTTGCGCCTTCATTGGAAGGCATTCTTGCCGACGCCGAATCCTCCCGGCGGGCTCTCCGATTTCGGGTGTCCCCCTCCCCCCTCCCTTGGATCATCTGGGTAGGTTCCAGATGCACTCCCCCTGACCGATTCTTTGATGTGACTTTCCGCCGCTCCGACAAGGCCCCCGGATTTCCGTAGGCGATCTCAACTCTCCGTAGGTGATCTCAACGACGTTGAGGGTTTCGTGCGCTGGTCCCGAATCACGGACGTCGGGGGACGATCACATGAGGAGACCCTTAGCTTCCCTGGGGTTCTCCCCCGGCTTTGCCACTTCGAGGGATCCTGCCCGCTCCCTTCCATCTCCCCCAATGCCAACCGGACCGTTGGGGTCCCGGTGGGTTGCTGGGAGGACAAGAATGGGCGCCGCATTCGTCGCGGCGCCGGGGGCTAGGGCTTCTTGCAAAGATTTGCCATTGGTCGCAGGATCTGACGAAATGGAAGGAGGGCCGACAGAGTGATGTGCAGGGTCCATCCTCTTCTGGTCCTGCCAGGGGCAGGGGAGAAGACCCGTCGGCGCCGTCCATTGGAACAGAGGCGAACGGAGAGTATCTCTTCCAGGGCGATGGCTTTCGGTCTCTCTCCGCGCGTCGGCGAGCAGAGGTTCCCGGAGGGCACGGTCCATTCCCCCTAAATACGCCAAGCAGGTACGCGAGCGTCGTGCGTATGGCAGAAGTCTTGGTTACCGGCGGGGCCGGCTTCATTGGAAGTCATCTTGTCGACTCTCTGATCGAGCAGGGAAACCGGGTCCGGGTCTTGGATGCCCTTCTTCCCCAAGTCCATCCAGTCCGGCCTGCCTATCTGAATCCCCGGGCAGAATACATCTTTGGTGACCTCCGGGACAAGGCGGTATTGTCCAAGTCCCTTCAGGGGGTGGAGACCATCTACCACCTGGCGGCGGCGGTCGGCGTGGGTCAGAGCATGTACCAGATTGGCCATTATGTGGACATCAACACGGCCGGAACGGCCACCTTGCTGCAGATGCTGGCAGACGATCATCATTCCGTGCGGCGTCTAGTCGTGGCTTCGTCGATGAGCATCTACGGCGAGGGGGCATACGTGTGCGGCAAATGCGGGCCCATCTATCCGGCCCCCCGGTCCCCGGAGCAGTTGACCGCGGGGCATTGGGAGATGCGCTGCCCGCGATGCTCTTCGGAAGCGAAGCCTGTACCCACGCCGGAGGACAAACCACTCCACCCCACCTCTATCTACGCCATCACGAAGCGGGATCAGGAGGAAATGTGCCTGGTCGTCGGGAGGGCCTATGGCATCCCCACCGTAGCTCTGCGCTTCTTCAACGTGTATGGCCCCCGGCAAGCGCTCTCCAATCCCTACACCGGGGTGTGTGCCATCTTCCAAAGCCGCCTCCAGCATGAAGAGCCGCCGCTGGTGTTCGAAGACGGTCTCCAGACCCGAGACTTCGTATCGGTCCATGACATCGTTCAGGGGTTGACCCTGGCCGGGGAGCGCACGGCGGCCGATTATCATGCGTTGAATCTCGGGACAGGGCATGCGACCTCCATCCTCGGGATCGCGGAGCTTCTCTCCCGTTTGTATGGGAAGGAGATTCCCCCCCGGATCACCCATCAGTTTCGGGCGGGCGATATCCGGCACTGCATTGCGGATATTCGACGGGCGGCGGAGTACCTGCATTATCACCCCGTGGTAGCTTTAGAGGAGGGACTCAAGGAATTCATCCAGTGGAGCCGTTCCTCCTCGTCTCAGGACCGCAGCGGGGAGGCGCTCCAGGAACTCAAGGCTCGGGGTCTTGTACGGGGGAGCCAATAGCTTCCTCCCCCGCAGGAGGGTCGCGGGAATCTCCCCACCGTTCCCTCCCCGGGTCGCATTGTTCCGATGACTCCCCCTCGATGATCGGGGAACGGGGGAGGGGGACCCTCAAGCAGAGACGCGGTTCTTCCACAATGCGCGCAGCTGCCGACGGCGTTCCGCCAGTTCCGGCACCAACCGGAGGAACCGAGCTACCTGGGCAGCGAGTGGCCGTGGGGAAAGCGCCATTCGGTGCCAGAAGAGGTATGTGACCGCCTCGTACGCGATGGTCCGCCAGGCGAGCGTGATCCCGCCATGCTTGAGGAGGGAGAACCAGATGCTGTCGGTTCGCATTCGGAGTTGTACCCCGCTCTTTCCGGCGAAGAAGCGAGGACCGTACGGATGCTCCACCGGGACGTCCCTCAACGTATAGAAATGGTAGCCGAGGAGATGGGCCTGCAGCCCCAGGTCCGTCTCGTCCCCTCCGAAATTTACTCGGGGGTCCCAACCGCCCAGTCGTTTCAATAGCAAGGTGGAGAGCAGGCCGCACGCCCCGTGGTAACTGAATATCTCATCATCCCGCGCGACGCCCGGGAACAAACCCCGCTGCCGTGGATGGAAGTGGGGCGGGGAGTCCAGAGACGCCGCGGGCCTCCCCTTCCAGAGGAAGGTCGGGCTCACCCCACCCACCGCTTCGGAGGATGGGATCCGGGTGGCCCTCGCGTGGGCACAATCCACCATGCGCTGCACCAAATCCGGAGGGAAGACGCAATCCGGGGAAATGAGCAGGACCCAGGGATCTTGGGTGTTCCGGAGAGCCAGATTCCAGGCTGGCGTGACCCCCTCATTCCTCTCCTTGTGGATGATCCGGACGGAAAACGGGAGGGGGTGCGCCTGGACAAACTCCACCGATCCATCATGGGAATCGTTGTCCACCACGAGAACCTCGAGGGGGCGGTAGGTCTGGAGGGATAGATCGTGCCAGAGTTGTTCGAGATGGGGGCGGTCAAAGGTGAGCACGACTACGATTGTCACCCGGTCTTGTCCAGGTGGAATGGGCTGAACGTCCGCCATCCAGTTCCGTCCAGGGGGCAGACCTATGCGAACGGACCGATATGTACCGTTTGTTTGGAATCCCTGAAACCGGGGTTCAGGCTCGGGAATCGTTCCTATGCTCCCCGACCCCGTAGGGGAAAGACTCTCCATCGGCCAATCTTCCCGCGCCCCTAGACTTGAGTTCGGAGACCGGGGATAATTTCACCTCAGAGAGGGTGGAGGGAGTATCGTGTCCATCAAAGATGAATTCGACCAGTCCCAACGCCGTCACGACCGCCATCTGCTCGCGGTCCGACTTCCGGAGCACTCTCTTCACTTTGTTCGAACCCGGGAGCGCCGTGTCTCTGATCCGGACCCAATCCGATCCAATGGGGCCTCCAGTGCATTGATCGCTAGCCGCACATCCATCGTCACTCGTACCCACCGCGAGGTCCATTGATGGAACAGCAACCCCAGGACGCAGGAAAGGGCGTACATCCGGATCCGCTTGTTCCCATGATGGAGGATCGGCGGCATCGGCATCAACCAGAAGTCCTTCAGGACGTGGGATCCTTCGTCCCTCGACGACCTGGCAAAATAGGTCCGCAGGACGTACCTGCCCCTCGGCGAGACAAAGAGTGATCTGCCTGACGACCTCGTCGGTGAGCAGCGGGAGGTGCTCGAGGGAGGCGCGACCGGAGAGATCAGGGGGACCACGAACGCACTGGAACAACGGACGGGTCAGCCCGTCGGCGATCCCGCGTTTGGAGAACGGTTCGTGGGCGTGCCCGGCCGTCGCGGCGAGGCGGTTTACCTCCGGGGAGAGACGCCCGGCAGTTCTGGATCAATCCGAGGGAACCTGAGTTCCTCGTCCGGGGAGCAGAAAACCGCCACGACCGGGAACGGACAAAGGGTTGGTTCGATTCCCTCCTTCCCAGCGTCTGGGTGGGTCGGGCGGGTGGTGACCCATCGCAGGGGTCAAGATACGTCTCGGCAACATTGACGAGTTTCCCTTTGCCCCGCGCCCTTGGGACGAAATTTGGCGTATATCGAGACCCTTGAAGGCCCCGCAGACGGAACTCGCCATCTCGCAAATTCCCTCACATAACGCACCCTTCGTGGCCATACGATGGGATTCACCGGGTCCTTCCAATGGAACCAGCCCCCCAACGACCCTTCGGCGGGAATCAAGTTGTCCTTCCCAGGTCGGATCAGACATCGCCGCAGTCAGGAGGCACGTGGGGGTGGCGCCTTCGATGGTTGGGGTGACGATGGGAATGGCATGGGACGCCCGAGGGCGAGTCTACGTTTGGGAACAGGGGCGGACACATGGGTTCTTCTCCGGTTGCTGGCGCGGTCCGCACGACCCACCTAGGGCAGAATGCGGGAATCCTACCTGTCCATCACGATGATGGGGTTGGGGAATCGGAGCGGAGCTCCGCGTCCCCAGTGAACTCCTCAGTGACGGACCGGGCGACACGGACCTCTGGGAGGTAGGTGGGCTGATGGAAGGATCTGGCCCCGTCCCTTCCCGCAGGCCCTGGCAGCTACCTTCCCGGCTTCCGGGTGGGCGTTCCGGGGGAGTGGGGAGGTGGAGCGGGGAGATGCTCGGCCTGAGAAGTGGGGAACGAGTAGCGCAAGAACAATAGATCCCCTCCTCGTCGAACCCCGACCAGCCTCCCCCATAGGGGCCGGCGCGGGGCGAAGGCCTCGCCCGTAACCAATCCCGGTCGAGGCAATCCATCCAGCCGCCCGGCGACCTGAGGGGATACGGTCAGAAAGAGTTCGTCGAGGCAGTGTTCGGCGAGGAAGTCGCCCATGAGGTGGGGACCCCCCTCCAACAGGTACCGATGACCCATCCCGAGAGATCCCAGAATCTTCAGGATGTCTCGCGCACGGACTCGGTCGTGCCGAGGAACCGTTTGGATCCGGACGTGGGGCGGGAAGCGCACGTGGGAGAGCGTTCGGGCTCCCTCTTTACCCGTCACGACCCAGACGGGCACCTCCCCCGTGGAAAAGATCCGGAGGCGGGGATCCAGTTCCCCCGTGCGCGTGACGATGACGTTCACGGGGGCCGGAGGTTTCCCCAGTTTGGACCGAAGCGCGGCGAACTCCCGGTGGAACCCCGGGAACACATGGTCCGCGGTCCAGAGATGGCGGGGGACGGCCCGGAGGGTCCCGGCGCCCACGATCACCGCATCTGCGGAGGCGCGAAGGATTCCCATGAGGAGGCGGTCTCGGGAGTCGTGTCCCGTGATCTCCCCGCCGCCGGACTCCCCCGGGACCTTCAGGGCGACCACCCCGTCCACCGTGGAGGCGAAATTGGCCATGACGAAAGGTCGCGCCGGGCCGTCCCGGATCCGCAGGGTCCCGTAGATGCGTTCCAAGGCGGAGGGCAACGGGAGCGGGGCACCCGGTGCCTTGTCCCAAAGGACCTCGAAGGGAGCCGGACGGTTCACGGTCGCTTCCCGCAGATGGCGAGGAACTCGGAGCGCAACGTGGAGCTCTCGGCATACTGGCCCCGCCAGAACGTGGTCCGGGTGGACGGGGAGATCTCCCGGACTCCCCGCATCTGGGTGCAGAGGTGGTGCGCCTCCAGATGGACCGCGACGCCATGGGGGGAGAGGAGGGACTCGAGGGCATCCACGATCTGCTGGCCCATCCGCTCCTGGACCGTGAACCGCCGGGCGAAGAGCCGGACGAGCCGCGTCAGCTTGGAGAGCCCGATGATCTCCTCATGGGCGATGTACCCCACGTACACGTTCCCAAAGAACGGGAGGGCGTGGTGTTCGCAGAGGGAAAAGAACGGGATCGGCCCCTCCACGATCTGGTTGAGCTCGCAGTCCTTCCCCCCATGGCACTCGGTGGGGAACGCGGTGATGAGCTTCGAATCCCCGTTGTATCCGTCGGTCGAGTCCAGAAGGGCTCGGATGAACCGCCGGGGGGTGTCCTGGGTCCCGGGGGTGTGGAGATCCAGGCCAAAGGTGGAGAATATCTCGCTCACGTAGCCCTCGAACTTCCGCAGGGTCTCTTCCGTCACCGCCGGGCGGTGGACCGTCATGGACTCGAGGGATTGCCGGCGCCGTGGGGTGGGCTCGTGGTGCATTTCCATTTCACCTGACCTTCCGAAGCGACAATATGCCAGGGTATTCGAGGGTTGGCACCGGAAGGAATGGACCTTGGGTCACCCGTCTCCCGGGAAGAATGATCTCCCTCTCCCGCCCGGTGAAGAGGCGACCCTGTCCCGGCCCTCCGGACTTTCGGAGAAGCATGTTCAGGACCGGGGGGACTCCCGGAGCGTCGTTGTCCCCTCCTTTCGGAGCCAGACGGTAATCCCATCCGGGTGTCCGAGATGCAGATGTTGCACGATCCGGAAGACACGGGGAAGATGGGTCTTCACGTGGTAGGAGTTGTATCGAAGGTTACGCAGGAATCCGCGATCGATCTCCAGCCGGTCAGGGAGCCAGAGCTTCCGAGGATAGTACGGTGCCTTGTCCGGATAGGTGAGCCACTGGAACGTCTCCGGCACGAAGAAGCGGCGGTGGGTGGGGTCGCTATAGGGGGCATAGGAGAGAGCGTAGGGGACATCGGTCTCCCAGATCCCTCCCGGTTTGACGATGCGCCACACCTCGTCGGAGAGCTCAAAGAGCGGATCTTTCCCTCCAACGTGCCCCAGGGGAAGATGCTCCAGGACCTGGTGAGAGGCAACCCGATGGAACACCTCGTCACGGAAGGGGAGGCCCCCCAGGAGGCTCGCCTGGACGTCCACCGCGGGAGTGCGGTGGAAATCCAGTCCGATGTCCCCGTCCTTCTTGTTCCCGCAACCGAGGTCAAGCTTCATGGAGGCCCCGCGTCCGTGAAAATCCGGGCGTGAGGACCAGATGGGTGTCCTCGCATATTTGGTCTTGAAGGTCCCCTGGGAAAGGGGGGGCGGGACACCTCCCTTTTGCAGGCCAACGGTTTTCTTGGAGGGAGCCTCCCCTCCGGTGTGCCGCGATCCTGGATGGAGGGCCGTCGGAGGGATCCCTATTACCGGGCGGCCCAGCGCGAGGGGCTGAGGTCCCGGGCCGCGTTCAAGCTCGTCCAGCTTGAGGAGCGCTTCCACCTGATCCGGAAGGGGGACCGCGTCCTGGATCTCGGGGCCGCTCCGGGGGGCTGGAGCCTGGTGGCCCGGGAATTTGCCGGGGCGGAGGGCGAGGTGGTGGCCGTGGACGTACGGAGAGTGGAGCCGGCCCCCGGCATCCGGGTGGTCCGGGGCCGGGTAGGGGACCCCTCTCTCCTCGATCGCCTGGGCCCGGACCGTTTTGACGTCCTCCTCTCCGACATGGCCCCATCCCTGAGCGGAAACTACTCCACCGACCATGCCCGGAGCGTGGAGTTGGTGCGTCTGGCCTTCGCCCTGGCTCAGCGGGTACTGCGCGAGGGTGGGAACTTCGCGGCCAAGGTCTTCCAGGGCGACATGGTGACCGATCTTGTCCGAGACATGGGCCCCTCCTTCGATAGGTTCCAAGCCACCAAGCCCCAGGCATCCCGGGAGCAATCGTCGGAGATCTACCTCGTGGGGCGGGGCTTCCGTGCCCGTGTCCCGAGGGAACCTGGGCTCGGCGGTCCGCCACCGGATCCCCAAGGGGCGGGGGATCCGGGGAAGTAACGGTCCCATGGAGACCTCGAGATCCCGCGGTCCCCGCTCCCCCGAGGATGAGGGATGGGATTGGAGGCGGGAGGCCCGCCGAATGGTGGGATCGCTGCGGCTCTCCGACCCTCGCGTGGCCCGTGCCATGGAAGCCGTTCCACGGCACGAGTTCGTT
>JAJZYH010000045.1:2764-8448 GCA_021798195.1 Thermoplasmata archaeon | reverse complement strand
GAGGAGCACGTCACAGGAGGGACCTCCCCGGTGGCCGCTCCAAAGGCCAGGACCGCAGAGGTCACGGCGATGCCGAGGCCCGCGAGGGCCAACCCGCGGAGGACCGCCATCCCGCGGCGCGGGGCAGAGGTTTTCTCCGGGGCCTCCATGGCGGCGTGGGTACAGCGCCGGCCCCTCAAAGGCTCTCCCGGCGCGCCTGCACCCCGGAACGCGCCGTGGCCGGTGCAGATATCTTCCGGGCAGTCCCTGTGGGGATGCAATGGCTCGGGCGGGACCCCTCTTCGCGGTGGCCGTGGTCCTCCTTCTCTTCACGATGTATGCCGCCCTGGTCCCGCTCCTTCCCGACGGGACGGGAGAGACGCGGGCCGGATCTCCCTACCTCTACCAGCTCCCGGATTGGTATGTGGTACCGTGGGGGATCCCCGTGGAGATCAACTGGAGCCAGACCAGCAACGTCGCGAGCGGACTCGAGGTGGTGATCTGCCTGGACCCCGCCTGCGACCAGCAAGGGGCGGTTCTTGCGAACGGTTCGGGGATCTCCGGGAGCGTGACGTTCCGGGCGGAACCCGGGACCCTCTACGGAGCCCTCCTCCGCTGTCCTACGGCGACCCCGTGCCAGGCGGTGGTCTCCACCACCACCCACTACGACGGCCTCCAGCTCCTCCTCTTCTTCCTCCCGGGGGCTTCCTCCATGGTGGTCTTCGCCGCGGCGTTCGTACGCTGGCATCGCGGGGAAGGGTTGACCCGGATCTGACATGGGGGGGTCCTCCTCCCCACGTCGCGGCTGACGCCACGGGCCGGTTCATATGCCCGAAGCGTCTCGTTGGGCCCGGATGACGGATCCGAAGGTCCCCCTGGAAGTCTCGGTGGAGGAGGAGGTCCCGGGGATGGGCACGGACCCCCCTCGCCGGGTGCGCGTGAGCCTCCTGCTCCAGCCCCCGGCGGAGGGAAGCCTGGGCCCCGCGGACATCCAGAAGGCCGCCGAGGAACTCAAGGCCCACCTCGCCACCCTCCGGTCCGCCCTGGCGGGAGCGGGGTCGGAGGGGCTCCCGGGCCTTCCCCACCCGGATCGTCCCCTCGAGGAACTCCTCGAGACCTACCGCCCCCGGAGCGAGGTGCTGGTGGATGCGCTCCTGTGGGAAGGACAGCTCACGCCCACGGAGCACTCCTCGCTCAAGGAGCATCTGTCCCGTACATCCATCCCCCCGCCCCCCAAGCCCCAGGCACCTCCCCTCCCCACGAGCCCTCCTCCGGCGAGCCGGACCGTGGAGCGACCCCGGGCGGCGGGTCGACCCCCCGAAGAGATCCTGCGGCAGCTCAACCTCCGGGACCTTAAGGATGTGAACCGGGCCCGGGCCCGGGAGCTGGTGACCTACGACGAATGGATCGCGCTCAAGAAGTACCTCCAGGAACGCGCGTCGGGGCCCTCCGCCGGGGAGACCCAGCCCGCCCAGTGAGGACGGCGACCGACGTGCCTCCCGGATGGAGGGGCTCCCCGCGCCGTTCCGCTCCCCTCATCCCGTGCGTTGCAACGGCGTGACCCAGCCCACGGCGACGAGGCCCACATCCGTGAGCCCCGGGGCCAGGTCCAGCGCCTGGGAGGGGTTCCCGGGGTCGAAGGGGGTCCGACCGTCCACGACCCCACCCGCGGGGGTAAGCCCCTCCCGGACCGATCCCACCGTGGCCAGGGCGGCCACCACCACGTTCCGATGCCGGAGGCCGCGGTGGACGGCGTCCAGGTACTGGACCAGGAGGTCCCGATCCTCCCCTCCCTCCGGAGCGCCCAGGGTCAGACCCTGGAAGAGCGCTGTACCGGATTTGGTGCCCCGCCCCGGTGCGGCGTAGGTCTCGATGGCCTCCAGGAGGTGCCGGGCGGCGTCGGCCGGGGGGGACGTATCATGAACCTCCACCAGGCGAGGCCGATGGTCCCGTTGGGCGGCTTCGGCACCGGCTTCCTCCAGTGCGTCCGCGGGTCCGGCCACGACCACAGAGTGGGGGGCCGCCGGGGGTGTCCCCCCGAGGGGGATTCCCCCCTCCAGCCGACCCCGCACGGCCTCCGGGAGATCGGTCCAGAGACCCAGACGGCGCAGGAGGTGGGGGACTTCCCGGACAGAGCGCGGGATGGGGAGGGTGATGGGGCCACCTCCCAGGAGTGCCCCCGGCCCTCCGCGGGTCACCAGGAGCCCCTCGACCCTCGCCCCCTGCGCGGCCCGGGCGAGCCCGCCCCCCTGCGTGGGGGAGAGCGCCGCGACCACCTCGGGAAGGTGGAGGTCGGGTTCCGGACCTTGTGCGACTCCCTCCAAGAACCGGCGGAACTCCGTGGTCTCCATCCCCGGGGGCGGCGCCGAGAGCATCCCCAGGGCTCCGGGCGACAGGAGGGGGATGAGGAGGTCCCTCTCCCCGAGGCCCGAGACCATCTCCAAGGCGGCGTGGGCCGCGGCTCCGCCTTCCCGCGTGGGGAACGTGGGGTCGGTCACCATCATGTGCTGGAACGGAAAGTCGGGGCCCGGGGGAAGGGGAGAGATCAGGAGCCCCTGCGTGACCACGTCCCCCAGGACCCGCTCCAGTGCCTCCGCCATGGGCACCGCGGCATTCCCCACCGCGAGGAACGCCACCTCCCGGATCCGGTCCTGCCGCAGGAAACGGTTCCCCACCTTGAGGATCCCGTCCTCCAGATGGACCGCCCGGCGGACCGCTGCATAGGCGTCCGCTCCGGTGATGGCCCCCACCAGGGTCTCCACCAGCTCGGAGCCGGCATCCCCCAGGGCGTCACCGGGCTTCCCCGGACCCGGGGACCGAAAGAGCATGCGGGAGCGCAGAAGGGGGGCCGTCTTGACCCTTTACCGCCGGGTCGCCCGGTGGCCTCTTAAGGCGGACCACTCCTTTACGGGGCGCTCATGCTCGTGCTCCCCGTACCGGATCCCAGGGATCTGCGCTGCCCGTTGCCCGCCTCCGAGGACCGGAGGAACCTCCTCTTCTTCGGGACCTGGTCCCGGGGGATCCCCGACCCCCGGGAGGAAGGGTTCGACCCCGGCCGGGTCCCCTATCGCCCCGAGCATGTCCTCCGCCTTCTGGAGATCTACGAGGAGCTGCAGTTCGACGGGGAGCTGGGCGGCGTGACCCCCCGGGCGATCCTGTCCCAGGCGGCCCATGCCCCGGCCCGGGCGGGGGAATCCCACTTCGCGTTCTTCACCCCCTACTACTTCACCGCCCGGAACCGCGCCATCGGACGCCCCTTCGGGGAGACCGTGAGCGGAATCCTCTCTGCCACGGAAGAGCTCCGGCGGCTCTTGAGCGAGCCCGCGCGTCGCCACCTGCATTGGGAGCACCTGCGGTCGTGGGACGACCAGGAACGGGAACATCTCGCCCGAACCCCCCCTCCGGGGGTCTCGGCGCCGCAGACCCTGCGGAGCATGCGGCTGCGGGAGGCTGCCTTGATGAACTGCCGATCCCCAGAGTACGTGGCGGAGGCCCTGCGGAAGGTCCTCACGATCCAGGAGCATTACCTCACCCTCCACCGCGGAGGGAATCCGGTGGTCTACGTGGTCCGGAGCCCTCCGGAGAAGCGTACATTGCCGTGGTGGAGGGAGACCGAGGAACATGGGTACGTCCTGGCCGCGTACCTCCCCCCCCAAGAGATCCTCTACCGCATCGACCTGTCCCCCGCGTCGGTAGAGGTCCCCGGAACCGATCCGGAGATCCTGGCGGAGCTCGACGCCAGCTGAGGGCGTGCGCCTCCGGGAAGGGGCACCTCGCACGGTCCGTTCCATGCGCCGTTCAAATCATATAGGGGATGCCGTACGACACAGTGGGAAGGGGGAGCCCGGCTTCCTCGCGTCCCCTCTTCCAACCCAGAACGGAGGCTGAGGCGATCTGAACGTCGGTTCCCGTACCCGATCTTCCCTCCCTCTCCATTGGTGCCTCCTGGCGTTCCTCCTGCTGGCCTCCCTGCAAGGGGCCTTGGTGGTTGCGCACTCGATGGGAGGATCCTCTGCCTCTCCCGTCAACGGATCCACACTCGCCTTCGACGCGCAGGTCCCCTGCAACGGGTCCACCATGCCCACGACACTCCGGGGGACTCTCACCTCCATCGGCGGCCCCAACCCTCCGTCCACCGATGGGTACACCATCTCGTACCAGGGGATGGTGCAACGGAAGGTGACTTCCTCCTCGGGTACCACATACTCCTGCACCTCGCAGACCGGGGGTACGGCCACCACGAACGGTAGTGGAACTGACTCCCCATACGTGGTGAGCTTCCAACTTCCCCCTTCACGATGCATCGATGGAGTATGCGATCTGTACTCCGGGCCATACGCTCCGACTTCGGTGTCGGCCAACTTCACACCCGCGGGATACTTTCCGATCTCCGATGGCCCCAACATATCCTGGGTGTACGCGCTCTCATCGGTCTCCCTTTCACCCTCCGCGAACCCCATCGTGGTGAGCACCGGCGCTCCCATCCAGCTCCAGGCGGTTCCCCTGGCGGCCAACGGGAACCCCAGCCCGGCCTCATCAATCTCCTACCAATGGAGCCTTCAAGGGAACGACGGAAGTTGGAGCTTCCAAGGAGGCACCGCTCCCACGGGACCAACCGCCGTCCTCCTTTCCGGGTCCAGCGCGTCCTCGGTCACGCTGACCGTCTCCGCCCAAACAACATACGACGGAGTTCAGGAGTCCACTGCGCCGCGTTCCGTGACCATTCAGGCCGTTCCCACGCAGGGCGGGGTTTTGACCGAGTCCTCCACGTCGGTGGATAGCGGGCAAACCGATGTCCTGTTCATCTCGGGAGTGACCGCGGCTCCGAACTACACCTACACCGCCACATTCTATCCCAACGGCAGCGCAGAGGATGCTCGACCCGGGACTTGTCAAGAAAGCCCGCTCTCGTCGACCCAGGTGAGCGTGCAATGCTCCACCACCGTGACCTACTTCGACAATCGTACCTCATCCTGGAGCGCCGTCCCAACCGCCGAGGTGGGGAACGGGTTTTCCGAGACCCCCCTCTTGGTCTCTCCGAACACCGTGGAGGTCTATCCGGCACTCACCGTCTCCCTGGTACCCAACGCCACGGTGGTGAACACCAACGCCCCGGTCATCTGGACGTTATCCGCGTCTGGCGGCGCCCCGAATTATCGCTTCTGCTTCCGCCCGACTTCCAATGAAAGTTGGGTCTGTACCCCCTCGGGAGGGTCTTCTCAGCCCAGTCAGAACTTCCCGACCGAATATACCGTCCCAGGAACATATGTTGCCGAAGGGTCCATCCTGGATGGGTCCCAGGTGAACGTCACCGTCGAGACCCCCATTCGATCGACGGCCCCCCTGATGCTGGGGCCCATCACTGGCGGACCCTTCCAAGTGGATCAGGGGACTTCGGTGACCCTCACCGACAATCTCACGCAGGGGGCGGCCCCGTACGACATCTGGTGGAATTGGAGCGGGACCAACGATCCCATATGCCCCATGGCTGAGGTCATACAGGAAGCTCCCGTCCACTGCACATTCGTACCACAGAACACTGGAACCCAAGGGATCTCCTTGTCGGTTCGTGATGCCACGGGCCGCGAAGTGACGGCACAAGCGGAACTCACGGTAGCCAGCAGGGTTACCATAACATCCATGGAGGCTACGGTGGGGTCCAACACGGCATTGGAGGGGGATACTCTCCAAGATGAGGTGGGGGC
>JAJZYH010000045.1:0-2664 GCA_021798195.1 Thermoplasmata archaeon | reverse complement strand
GTTGGGGGTGACGGTGTCACCGTCACAGTGCGCGATGCAGATGGTGAGACGGCAACGTCCGCGGGACTGACTGTCCTCGTAGAACCGGACGTCACCGTTTCCGTCCCGCTTCCCCCGTCGAGTTCGTGCCCGGCGATGAGCAATCTTCAACGAATTGATGTCAACCTCACGGATTCCTTTTGCGCGGTGCCGGAAGGGGGTGTCAGCCCCTATTCAGTCCAATGGACGGTGGGTTCCCTGGTCCTCCCCACCAATGCCTACCAGTTCTCCGATGAAGGGAATTATACCGTCACCGTCACGGTGACCGATGCCGTGGGCGACACCGCGAATACCACGCTCCATGTCCAAGTTGTGCCACCACCGTCCGTGATGGTCACGACCCAGACACCGATCCTCGATGCGAATCAGACCGGATACTTCACTGCAGCCTTGGAAAACGGAACCGGCAACCAGACCCAGTGGCAATATCACTGGAAAGTGGGAGGTAGCCCGGTCAGCGGATCTACTGTCTCCCTGAACTGGACCTTCCTATTGTCGAAGGTTGGGAGCGTACCCGCCAACATATCGATTGCCCTAACGGTGGTGGACGCGGTGGGAGGGATCGGGACTGGTACCGTCCGCGTCCACATTCTTCCGGACCCATCCGGGACTATCTCTCTCACCGCAAGCGAGGTGGACGAAGGAGCCCGACTCAACGCGAGTGTGAGTGCCCACGGTGGAAAGGCTCCCTATGTCTTCCAATGGAACATCCGATCAGATATCAATGGCACTTGGACAACCCTATCCGGAACAGGTAACTCCACAGTACTTCCGACCCAGACCGCTGGCTCATTTCAGGTGGAGGCCGTCATGACGGATCTCCTGGGATACTCCATCACCACTCCTGCGGTGAACTTTACTGTGAATGGGAACCTGGCGACATCCTTCTCGATCCGGACCGGAACATCCGGGAATGCCACGTCTCTTGTGGGCCAGCCGGTGATTCTCGTGGTTTGCGTCCTTGAAGGAGGCACCGCCCCCTTCTTCGCCGGATTCGGGACCAACGGGTCCCACATCGTCACATGGGTGCCCATGACTTCCCAAGCTCCTTTCTGTGCCGAGCTCAATGTGACCTACGTTCGCGCCGGCGCGTATTGGGTTGCAGGGGTTGTCCGAGACGCAACAAATGAAACCTCACCTGAAACCCTGCTTCCTCTACAGATCTTGGACCCCGCGACCGCCCCGATCGTCACTCCGTCGAACGCCACGGTTGCCGTGGAGAACACCACGGTCCTCCAAGTCCTGGATTCCGCGCCCTTCGCACAAATCCGCTGGCTTGTTCCTACCCAAGATTCATTGGAGCCTCAGGCATTTCCCAACGGTTCGTTGGAGATCCGTCCGCAGGTCGTGGGTCGATTTGTGCTCTCCGTGGAGGCCCAGGTCGTTCTGGATGGCGTGGACTACGGCCCCTCCGCCACTACCAACGTCACTCTCCGTGTCGTCCCGGGTCCCCTTCAGTCGCTCGAGATAGAAGTCTCCAACGACAACTATACCCAGGTCGTGGGCACGAACTTCACCATGATCTGGACTGCCGTCGACGCCTGGGGGAATGTCATCCCAGACTATTCGGAGAATCTGAACATCACGGTGTTCACTCCCTCCCATCAACCCTTACCCCCGGGAGAGTCCATCCTTTCCCCGAACGGCGGGGTCTCCCAATCCTCGAACGGGACCAGCGTCCGAGTTGGTCCTTCCGCCTGGAGGGAAGGCACATTGGAGCTCATCTTCCGGAGCCTCGGATCCGGTGGGCTCGGCTACACCTTCTCCGCGGACCACCTCCCCTCCTGGCCGGGCCCCGCCCGGGGACCCACGCTGGAGATCGACTGGACTCCCGACGTGACGCACCTGAAGCTGTTCCAGCCCGTGGTGGTTTTCCTCAACGCCACCACCAATCACACCCGTTGGGAGATCAGCGACGTCTATGGAAATCCCATCCCCAACGGATACGTGGTGATCCACTCCACATGGGGAACCTACTCTGTGACGGAGCGTGCCCCCATCTGGATCCAGAACGGGAGCAGTTTCATCTGGCTGAACTATACGATCTACGGAACCGCCGGGGGGAACATCTCGGTGGTGAGCGAGTACGGGGAGCCCTTGATCCCCTACCTCGGAGTACCGCCCCCGGGTGCCGGCTCCCTCCCCCCGACCCCTACGGCGGGGGCCGGGCAAACGTGGTACCTCCTCATCCTCGGATTGATCCTTGGGCTAGGAGGCACGGCAATCCTGCTGACCCGCCTTCGTGCCAGAAGGGAGAGGCGTCCCGCCTTCGAGGAGGCGTCCCCGGAGGATCTGGAGCGGGATGCGATGATCCTGGAGGCCATCCGGGAGACGATGGACACGAAGGAGCCGACTCCGCTGTCCCGGGTCCGCGACGCGGTCCGGAAGTGGGACCTTCCGGACTCGGAGATCATCCTGTACCTCCAGCGGCTGATCACCGAGGGCACCATCCGGGTGGCGCGGGACCCCCAGGGCCCGGAGCTACGGTTCCTGGCGGCGCAGGACCCGCATGCGGCCGGTGACACGGAGCGAACCGCCGCCCGGATCGAACTGGACTCGGAGCTCTTGGACCGGTTCCTCCAGCGGAAGGACCATGCTCCGGAAGAGGACCCGCCGGAATAGGGG
>JAJZYH010000019.1 GCA_021798195.1 Thermoplasmata archaeon | reverse complement strand
CAGGCGAGTCCGGTCCAAGAAGCAGGAACCCCCCTCGGATTCGGCGGTAGCACGATGAGTCCGGGAGGAATCCCACGAATTCATTCGTGGGAGGATGTCAACGGGATGCCTCGTCCGCGGGACCCGAACCCCGCGGAGAGGGGGGGAGTCACTCTGGCGGCCGGGATGGCCCTCGGTTGCTGTTTCCCCCCCGACGAGACGTGAGGAGTGCCGTCATGTCCCGGCGTGGGTCCCGGGCTCGGGGGTCCGGGCCTCCCCATGGCCGGTTTCGGCCTTTCCCATCACCCTCGAAGCCACGGGATCCGGACCACGGCCCAGTTCAGGACCATGGCACCCACGATGCCCAGGAGATAGACCCCCGACATCACGAATCCCCGTATCGCGACCTTCCTTTCGGTGGATGCACGCAGGGGCCAGGTCACCATGAGGAAGGCCACTCCCAGGATGAGCCCCCCCACGAAGAAAGGCAGGAAATCCGTCCGGAAGAGGAGGAAGGCGAGGGTCACCGGGAGGAGCAGCGCGGCCGAGAGCACCACGGTCCGGCCGGACCGGGAGAGGTCCCCGGGGTTGGGGAGCATGGGGAGGTGCGGGGACCGGAAATCATCCTTGAGGGCGATGGCCAGCGACCAGAAGTGGGGCGGGGTCCAGAGGAAGACCAGGAACGCAAGGAGTGCCGCCTCCGGAGTGATGACCCCCAGGGCCGCCGCGCTGCCCGCGAGCACCGGGGCGGATCCCGCATATCCCCCGATCACGATGTTCCAGCGGGTCCGCCGCTTCAGCCAGATGGTGTAGACCACCACGTACACCAGGGTCCCGGAGGCGATGCAGGCCATGACCAGGGGGCCCAGGGTCACCAGGGAGAGGCTCCAGCCCAGCGCCGTGAGCAGGATCCCGAACGCAACGACGTGGGAAGGGGGGATCTGCGCCGTGGGCAACGGGCGCCCCCGGGTGCGCTTCATCACGGCATCGATGTCCCGATCGTACCAGTGGTTCAGGGCCGCCGCTCCGGCGGATGCGGCGCCTCCGGAGACGAGGAGCCATCCCAGGTGCGCCCAGGGGGGAGGATAGGGGCTTGCCGCGAAGAAGCCGGCCACCGCCACGAGCAGGATGAATGCGGTGATCCCCGGTTTGGTGAGCGTGACATACGCACGGATCCGGGAGGCGGCGTCCACCGGGGCGTCCACGAGTTCACCATCCATTCGGGCGTTTAACCCTGGCCCACGAAGGCACCGGAAGTGAGTCCCCCAGGGCCCTTCGGGGAGGGACGGACCCTACGGATGGAGCGCCGAGGGAGCCTCCCCGCGATGGCTCCCACCGGCCTCCGACGATTCGCTCTCGGGAGGCTCCTTGGGCCCGGGGACCTTAAGGTAGGTGAGCTCCTCCCCCGAACCGCTGAACCGGGCGAGCCATCCCCGGGGAAAGTACGGGAGGTTCACCAGCATGGCCAGGACCGCGAGGAGGCCGAAGAGGAGCGTCGCGAGGCCCAGGTGCGCCACCACGATCAGGTTCTGCTCCTGGGTCACGATGATGGCGCCCCCCAGGAGCGCCTGGGCCACCACCATGAGGAATGCGAGGGCGCTCACCCGGATGAGGGCCGGCCGGCGCCGCTCGTAGAGGACTGCCACCACGAAGAGCGCCAGGATGAGGAGGGAGAGGCTGAAGGCGGCGAGCCGGTGGCTGAACTCCAGGACCACGCCTCCCTGGAACGAGAGCGGCGTGATGGAGGACCCGTCGCAGGTGGGCCAGGAGGGGCAATCCAATCCGGAGTCCGTGGCCATCACATTGGCGCCCAGGAGGATGGTCCCATAGGTCCAGGCGGCGGTGACCACGGTGAGGATCCGGTAGACGAGATGCCCCCGGGGGTGAGCGAGCGCGTCGGGGGGGGATGGGGCGCCGCCGATCAGGCCCACGGGTCCTCCCGGGCCGGCTTTCCCCGGTAGCGGCTCACCACGGCGTTGTAGATGAAGACCAGCTGGGCGAGGCCGAAGATCCCGGCTCCGATGGTGGAAAGGAGGTTCAGGGTCCCGAAGTCGAGCCCGATGGGGGTCATGATCCCCGGGATGTAGGTGTAGACCCGCCGGGGCATCCCCCCGGCCCCCAGGAAGAACATGGGGAACAGGAGCAGGTTCGACCCGATGTAGCTCATCACGAAGTGGACGTTGGCCAGTCCCTGGTTGTACCAGCGCTTGGTCCAGATGGGGTAGTAGAAGTAGATCGCCGCGAAGGTGGCCATGAGCGTCCCCCCCAGCAGCGTGTAGTGGAAGTGGGCCACCACGAAGTAGGTCCCGTGGATGAGGTAATCCACGGGCATGGAGGCCAGCATGACGCCCGAGAGGCCCCCGATGAGGAACATGGTGAGGAACGCGATGATGAACCACGTGGGGGTCTCGAGGCGGATGTGCCCGCCCCACATGGTGGCGAGCCAGTTGAACATCTTCACGCCGGTGGGGATGGCGATGGCGAAGGTGGTGAGCATGAACAGGTATCGGATGTTGGTCTGTTCCCCGGTGACGAACATGTGGTGCTGCCACACGAGGAAGCCCAGGAGCCCGATGGCGGCGATGGACAGGGCCATGGCCGTGTAGCCGAAGAGCTGACGCCGCACCATCTTGGGGAGGATGGTGCTCACGAGGCCGAAGGCCGGGAGGATCATGATGTAGACCTCCGGGTGGCCGAAGAACCAGAACAGGTTCTGATACATGAGCGGCCCACCCAACGGGGTCCCGTTCACGGCGGAGGTGAAGTGGGTCCCGAAGTTGCGGTCCGAGAGGATCATGCTGAGCGCGATGCTCAGCGAGGGCATCGCCACGAGGATGAGGAAGCTGTTGATGAACGTGGCCCAGACGAAGATGGGCATGTTCCAGTAGGTCACGCCCGGGGCGCGGTGCTTGATGATGGTGACGATGAAGTTGATGGCGCCCAGCATCGACGAGACGGAGAGGATGTGCAGGCCCGCGATCCAGAGGTCGATGCCGTGGCCGGGCTGGATGGTGGAGAGGGGGACATAGCCCGTCCACCCCGCGTTGGCGTTGGAGAAGAGCAGGAGCACGCCCGCGGGGGGGATCAGCCAGAAGGCCAGGTTGTTGAGGCGGGGCATGGCCATGTCCTTCGCCCCCACCATGGTGGGCACGAGATAGTTCCCGAAGCCGGCCATGAGGGGCATGATGAAGAGGAAGATCATCACCACCCCGTGCATGGTGAACAGGGAGCTGTACATGTCCGCGGTGACGCCCAGGGCGTTGGGGGCCAGTCCCAGGGCGGGGAGGGCGAGCGTGGTACGGACCTCGATGGCATAGATCCCCCCCACGATGAAGAACGTGAACGAGCTGATGATGTAGAGGAGCCCGATCTCCTTGTGATCCGTGGTGGTGAGCCAGTGGAGGACGTGGCGCTGGAACCACGGGGGGAACCCCCGGGTCCGGGCGGCCCGCAGGGTGGCGATCTCCCGGGACCGCCAGACCCAATCGATGGTGTGGAAGAGCCCCGCGAGGGCGAGGAACATGAGGGCGAGGGCGATCCCGAAGGATTCCTCCGATCCCGGTGTATTGATGGGGCCCAATGTCAGCACGTAGCCCACGACGATCCCGAGCCCCGCGAGGAGGAGGGTCACGGCGGCGAGGTAGCGGTCCATCTTCCGCCCCATGGCCGAGGGTTCGTCGGCGTCGGGGGGATAGGTCACCCATCCCCCGATGGACAGGAGGACGCCGCCGAAGAAGACCGGAAGGCCCAGGAGGCCGTCGTAGCCGGGGAGGTTCTCGGTCACGGTGACGTTGGTCACCGTGGTGGAGTTGATCTCGAAGTACTGTCCGGGGGCCAGGGAGAAGGAGACCCCGTCGCTCGAGTACGGGACGAACGCGATGAGGCCCGTGGTGGTGGAGCAGGTGCTGCTGTTCCCGCAATCGTAGATGGAGACCTGGGTCCCGGCGGGAGCCGCCACCCAGCTCACGTTGTACTGGACGGAATCCCCCAGGCTGTACGGCGCCTCCACCCCGATGGGAGGGGCGGCCACCGAGTTCCCCGGCATCGTGACGGTGAGGGGGGCGGGGTGGTACGGGGCCACCATGAGCCCGCCTCCGATGGCCAACAGGACGATGCCTACGATGAGCAACCCGCTTCGCATCCTTCTTCCCTCACTCGAACAAACGGATCCGGCGCAGGAGGTCGTGCCGCCGGCGGTCGGCACGGTAGACGAGGCCCATGGTGAAGAGCAGGCACACCACGATCCCCGCTGCGGAGCCGGCGGTGGTCACCGACGCGAGGAGAAGGTCCGCCCCGCTGTAGAGGACCCCCACGGCCCATGCGAACAGGACCGTGAATGCCATCCCCGCGAGGACGAAGAGGCTGAGCACGAGCCAGAGGCGGCGGGAGCTGGTTCCCAGGAGCCCCACCCGGAGAGAGCGTCGATGGTCATCCATGAAGGGGGGCCTCCTGGGCGGGAGGAGCTGCGGACGGCATGGGGGGAGACGCAGGGGCCGGCGCCCGCCGGACGGAGGACGCGGGGCGTACCGGGGAGCCTCCGGGCGAAGTTCCTTGCCCCTTCCGGAGGCGACGGGCGGCGAGGCGCTGGTTGTAATCCACGCGGTACCTCCAGTAGAGGAGGGAGATCAGGAGGACGTTCACCAGGGCGATCATCCCCAGGTAGAGGCCGTACATCGTCGCGGGGATGAGGACCCCGGGCATGATCCCCCCCCACACGGTCATGAGGATGAAGAAGGCCACGAGGAAATTGGCCAGGAAGAGGAAGACGGGACGGTCCCGGGGGTGGGTCTTCCAGGTGAAGAGCGGGGGCCGGTCGATCCAGGGAAGGAAGAGGGTGAACAGGAGGACCACCGTGACCGTTCCCACGGCGACGAGGGGGCTCACGTACTGGAAGTCGATGAGCTTGTAGAGCCACAGGAAGTACCAGTCCGGCTCCGGTGTGGCCGCCGCTGCGCTGGTGGACCCGAAGTAGGGGGGAAGGGTCCAGGGGAAGGCCGCCGCGATGAGGAAGAGGAGGCCGGCGTAGAGGATGCCCCACTTGGTCATGTAGAAGAAGACCTTGGGGAACCACTTCCCCAGCTTGGGATCGTCGTGCTCCTTGGAGAAGTTCCGCTTGGCCCGGGGGTCGCTCGTGGCCCGGGGCGCGATCCCGTGGATCTCGAAGAGGGACACGTGGGCGTAGAGGAGCGCCGCCAGGGCGAGGGGGATGAGCACCACGTGGGCCGCGAACATGCGGGACAGGAGGCCCTGGTACGTCCCGTCGGCGAGGAGGAGGGGGGCGGTGAGCTGGCCCAGCGTGGGGATGGATAGCGTGAGGGAGATCCCCACGTCGGTGGCCCCCACCGAGAGGGCGGTGAACGGGAGGAGGTATCCGGTGAAGCCCATGCCCAGCATCGCCACCAGGAGGATGGTGCCCACCATCCACGAAAGCTCCCGGGGGCGCTTGTAGACCCCCGTGTAGAAGCCCCGGAAGTAGTGGACGAACCCCAGGAAGAAGACCGCGTACGCCCCGTAGAGATGGCTGGTCAGGAGGAGCCAGCCCATGGGCACCACGTGGACGATATAGTAGGTGGAAGCCCACGCCTCCGGCTGTCCCAGGGAATTGAGGGACACCGAGGGAATGTAGTAGAACAGGAGGAGGAGGCCCGTGACCACCTGGACCAGGAACGCGTTGGCGACGAAGGCCCCGGTCCAGTACGAGGGGTTGAACGTGAAATCCGGCTGGGGGCGCAGCTCCCACCGGGAGGTCCCGGCCCGGGCCTCGACGAAGTCCCAGATCCGGTCGAGGCTCCGGTTGAAGAGGGGCCGGTAGGGGGGCACCCCCCCGGCCGTCCGCGAATCCCCCGGAAGCGTCTCTCGATCCACCATGCTCTCTCGTTCGTCCTCCTTAGGTGGGGCAGCTCTGCACCGGAGTGAGGGGAGAACTCGTCTTCACGCTGGACGACACCCCGTTCCCACCGGTGAGCGTGTTGAAGTGCCCCTTCACCGGGGGGCCGATGAGCTTGGTCGCGTACACGTAGTGGCTCGCGTCCTCCTCCAGGATCACCTGCGGGATGGGCAGCACCGTGGGGCCCGTGATGATGGCGGCTCCGCCGCCGTTGGCCGTGGCCACCACGTAGGGATTGTAGGTGGACCCGTGGCAGGTGCAGTGGATGAACCCCTTGTCTTCGTTCCACCCGGGGCACTCCCCGGGAGGATAGTAGGAGATGTAGGGGGGGATGCAGCCCAGGTGCTGGCAGATGGCGGAGAAGGCGACGATGGTCTTGTTGGGCCCGATCCCGTTGGGGGCCGGGTACTCGAGGTTGAGGAGCATGTTGGGCTCGTTGGTGAGGGGGTAATCGAAGATGATCTGGCCCTTGTCGGTGTAGTTGTACCGGTAGCTCGTGGTCACCACGGGGGTCCCGTCCTCGTAGAGGAGCTGCACCTTGGGATAGGCGGGGAGCCCCACCATGGGGGGTTGGAGGTACTGGAGGGCTCCCACCACGGCGCCCCCCCCTCCCAGGGCCGCCATGCCCCCGATGGCCATGAGCTTCAGGAGGTTCCTCTTCGCCTCGTCCACCTCGGCCTGGTTCTTGGGATCCGAAAGGTCCTTGGGGGCCACCTTCCGGACCACGCCGGGCTGGGCATTGGCGAACAGGGCGAGGAACGTGGCCACCTTGAGGTCGAACTCCTTCATGGTCATCGCGTGCTTCTCATCGGTCATGGCTTCTCCTCCCGGGACCCGCCCGCCGGTCCCATGGCTTCGCGGTCCGCCGCGTGCTCCGCCTCCAGCCGCAGACGGTAGTCGAGCTCCTCTTCGGCCGTCACGGGGATCTCCTCGGCCTCCCCGGGGAGCTCCGCCCGGTCGGCGTCCCGGAACACGTAGAGCGTGATCATCACCGTGAGGAGGATCACCACCACCTCGGTGAGTTCCAGCTCGGTGACGCAGTTGAAGGACATGCCGGAAACGTTGATGGCGGCGGAGGGGCAGGTGATCCCCCCCGTGCTCCCGGAGGGGTCGGCCGGGGCGGATCCGTTGGGCGAGGAGCCCGCGGTCCGAAGGAGGGTCCCCGGAGAGGTCATCCCGGGACCCAGGGAGCCGGCAGCGAGCGGAAGCCCGCCCACGGTGGCCCCGAGCACGAGGAGCCCCAGCGCCAGCGCCGCGAAGACGAGGGAACCGCGGCTCATGGATCCTCCCCCGGCCATCCTTCCTCGGGGCTCCCGGCCCAGGAGAAAACCCGGGCGTCCCCGGTCCCCGCGAAGGTGACGCCGCTCGCCTCCCTCAGCACCAGGCCCTGGACGTCCCGGGGGGCGGGGAGCGGGGTGGGTGGGGCCGAAGGTTGCGGGGGGGACTCCACCACCGGATAGGAGACCGGAGGGACCTGCGTCATGTCCCGGAGCTGCGCCAGGAACTCGTTGCGCAGGCGCATGACCTTCCCGTAGAGGCGTCCTGCGGTCCGGAGGAGCTCCTGGTTGTCGCCTCCCAGGAGGAGGAGCGCGCCCGCCCCCAGGAGGATCACCCAATCCATGTCGGAGAAGAGTGCCATCGTCCCTCGCCCTCCTCACGCGGTTCCCCCCAGGGATCGGAGGGCCTCCTCAGGGCCGTCCCTCCGCCGTTCGTAGCGCTGGGCGAACAGCACCCCTCCGAAGTAGAGGGCGATCATCGGCGCTGCGATGAGGAGCATGGTGACCCCCGAGTTGTCGGGCGTGATGACCATCCCGAAGACCAGGCACCCCATCACTGCCGCCCGCCAGTGCTTCCGCCACGCGGCGGCGCGCACGAGGCGCGCGCGGGTGAGGGCGTAGACGAAGACCGGGAGCTCGAAGACCACTCCGAAGGCCAGCGTGTAGAGGAGCGCGAACGTGAGGAAGCTCTGGACCCCGAGGTTGGGCGCAAGGCCCATCGCCGCCACGTAGCGGAAGAGGAAGTCGAAGGTGAGGGGAGTGAGCCAGAAGAAGGCCAGGAGGAATCCCACGGCGAAGAGGGCCGTGGCGGGGATCGCGAGGCCCCGCAGGAGCTCCCGCTCGTTCCGGCGCAGGGCGGGAACCAGGAAGGCGCCCACCTCGTGGACCAGCCAGGGCATGCCCACGGTCAGGGTGACCAGGAGGCCGATCTCCATCTGCGCCACCACGGAGTCCCCCACGCCCAGGTTGAGCAGGACCACCCCGGGGGGGAGCATCGTGGTCACCAGCCGGTGGAAGATCTGGGCCGTGATGTTGTCGAAGAGGTTCGGGTAGGGGTAGGGGATCCCGAGGGGGATCCCGGGGATCCGGGCCACCCGGATCTGGAACGCCAGGAGGAACCCGAAGATCGGGACGAGCACCATCATGATCCGGACGAGCCGATGGCGGATCTCGTCGAGGACGTCCAGGAACTTCCGTAGCTCGCTCATAGGGGAGACCGCGACAGGGGGGGTACCAGGGCCACGCGGGCGCCCTGGGGAGAGACCTCCAGCCGGAAGGTGACGAGGGGTCTACGGGAAGGGGGATGGAGCGGTCGGCCGTCCCGGGCGGAGTACTCGCTCCCGCAGGTGGGGCAGCGCCATCGGTCCCCCCCGGGATCGTACTCGAGAAGGCCCCGGTCCTCCGGGCACTCCCGGCTCCCGGCCCGCACCTCGCCCGGGGGCCGCAGACGGATCTCCAGAGGGGTCACGAACGGCCCGGTCTGGTAGAAGGGGGCCCCCACCTGGCTCCCCATCCATGCCATGTGGATGGGGCCACGCTCCAGTTCGGCCATGAGTTCTCCCCGGGTGACGTAGCGCCCATGGCGGACGACCCACCATTGGGCGTCCACGAGGAAGGGAGAAGGGGGCTCCATGGGACGCGGGGCCGCAGGCACCTCGGGATAGAGGGACGTGGGGAGGGGAGGAACGTGGGCCGGGGGAAGGGGGTCGAACACCGGCGCCAACCCCGGTACGAGGAGGACCCCACCGGCAAGGGAGGCGCCGGCCAGCCACCGGAGGTCTTCCCGTTGGAGCGGGGAACCCCGGGCCACTCCCGTACCCGTAGGCCCGTCGTCGGACGCGGCAGGACCCGGGGATCTTTCCCTGAGGGGACTACGCAGGGACGGCATTCAGCGGATCAGTCCGGGTTCCCGAACGACGCGGGGCGTGTTCTGGTCCTGCGCAAGCTCCCGTTCGGATTCCATGCGGCCCTTCTTGAACTCTCCCACGGCCCGTCCGAAGCTGTGGGCCAGCTGGGGGATCTTCGCGGACCCCCAGAAGAGGATGCCGAAGGCCACGGCCAAGATGATCCAATCGTCGATGCTATCGAACATGGGCACGAGGCTCCAGCGGCGTGGGACCATCCCGACCCCCTTATGGGTCTCGTACAAGAGGTAGGAGTCCGTACGAACTGTTCGTATTCCGCCCTTAAAAGGGGGCTTCCCGCCGCTCTAGGGGCGGGGTTCGGCCGTGAGGGGGGCCGTCCCCGCCACGGCGCGATCCACCGCGACCTCCGCGAGGGTCCGGAGCTTCTCGGAGGCGCGGCGAAGGGTTCCCTGGGGCGGGAGCCGGGGCGGGGCATTGCGGCGGCCGGCCCGCCGCGACGGGAACGGGAGCGCTTCCACGCGGCTCCCCAGGTCGGCCGCGGCGTCGTAGGCGGCGCAGGCCTTGGGGAGGCTGGGGTGGACCAGGGCCTCCACCACGTCCTGCAGGACCTGCTTGAAATCCCGGAGCGCCTGGAGGAACCCGATCCCCCGGGCCTCGGATGGGTGGTCCTGGAGGGAACGGGAAAGGTCCTCCAGGAGGTGGCCCACCTCCTCCAGGGATTGGACCACCACGCGCCAGACCAAGAGCTGCCGCGGGTCGGGGCTCCCGATCTGCTTCGCGAGGGACCAGTCCCGGCTCGCCAGGAGGAGTTGCCGGACCAGGAGGGCGTGCACCTTCTCCGTCTCCTCGGCGAGGGAAGTATGGCGGAGGGTCCGTGCGCTCCCCGTCCGTTCGAGGCTCCTCTCGGATTCCTCCACCAGCGCCACCAGGATCATCTTCATGCGCTGGACCAGCTGCGGCAGCGCGTACTTCGAGGGATCGATGAAGCTCTGCAGGACCACCCGGTACGGCTCCTGCGCCACGACGCTCAACCCCAAGAGGCGCCGGGCCACCCCCTGGACCTCCTCCAGCCGTTCGGTATTGAGCGGCTCATCGGAATGGATCTCGATGGAGTCGTGCCCTGCGCGGTAGGCCCCGGCCACGAGCCGTTCCAACTGGCCCGGCTCCTGGAACATGGCAGCATGCACCGCGAAGGGGGGGACCACGTGGGGGTGGTTCCCCCCCGGGGAGGGCTTGAGGTAAAGGGTCCCGTCGTCGTTCTGGTCGAATACCACCACGTCCCCCGGGCGCAGGTGCATCGCCTCCGCCCACGGTTTGGGAAGGGTCACCGCGATGGATGAATGCCCTGCCTTCAGGACGCGCCGCTCCCGAGCCGGTCCCCCTCCCCACGCCATGTTCTCCCCCGAACCTCCTACAAGGTTCGACGGTGCGTAAGGTCCCTCAGTATTTAATCCCCCACCCGAACGTTCCGGCCCGTCCATCGCCCACCGGTCCTATCGGCGGCGGGACGCTTACGAACGTAGTAGGTTCCTGCTCCCTGCCGAGGTCCATACGTACTGGTATGGACGGGTGCATATTGCGCGGACGGCCTCCGGGCGCCGGGGGCGATCCCGGCAGGGGCCCCGGGAGGGGGGACGAACTCTCCTCCCCGGGGAAACGGTGCTCGGGTCGCTCCCCTTCACGGCGTACGGGGAGGGGAAGCGGTCTCCCCGTCCGATCCGCCGGATTGCGGCGCGTCCGGAGATTCCATGGGGGTGGGGCGCGAATCGTTGTAGTATTCCACGGTGCTCGTGATGGCGGTCTCCGGGGTCTTGTCGTGGGTCCGGCCGGCGTGGGGAGCGCTGCGCTTCCCCACCACGAAGCCCAGGATCACGGTGAGAGAGGCCAATGCCGCGATGACGATCACGATGACCCAGAACCCCTCGATGGGAGGGGCCACGGGGGCGGTGGTGGAGGGGACGGGGACCCCCACGTAGATGATCCCCTTCATCCCCAGGGCGTAGTGGGGGATGCAGATGAACTGGTAGAAGCCGATGGCCGTGAAGTTCACGAAGACGTGGAGGACCGTGGGCCCTGCCGAGGTGGACGCGTTGAGCGGCACGTTGACGTACAGGTGGCTCGTCTCGAACCACTGCCCCGGGGCGGTGGAGCTGGTCGCGTTGGGAGGCGCCGTGGCATTCACCCGGTCCGAGAGGGTGAAGGTGTGGGAGATGGTGCCGGCGTTGGTCACCACGAACTCCACGTGGAGGGATTGCGCCGAGAGGACGCTGGGCACCCAGGCGAACTGGTCGGTCCCCGCCAGGTTCACCACTGTGGTATTGTTGTAGAGGAGGGAGTCCTGACCATGGGAAACGGGGGATGGGGTGGCCCGCGCCGCCGCCAGCGAATAGGTCGTCATCGCCACGAGGAAGACGAGCACGACCCCCGCCACCAATCCGGAATGGAAGATCCTCCCATGGGCCCCCGACGTCCGCGCCATAAATGGCCCGCCGACCATGCAGGTTCTTATTGGCATTGTGTACGAACCTCGGGCGAAGGCGGTGGCTCCGCCATCGGGCCGGAAGGGAGCGCACCAGAGGGGGAAGGAGGAGGAACGACTACGCCACCGGCCGGATCCCAGGGAGATGCCCGGGGTGCGCGGAGGGCCCTCTCGCCGTACGTACGGTGCAGATAAGAACCGCCCCCCGGTGGGTTCCTCGCATGGGTGGCTATTGGGCCCCGGTGCCTCTTCCCTCACTCGCGGGGTTCTCCCTGAACGTCTGCCCCTCTCCCGGATACGTCCCGACGCCGTTCGACGAGACCTGCGGCCTCTACTGGATCGTGTTCCTCCTGGCCTTTGCCGTGGGGGTCTTCTACGTCCTCCTCCTGCTCCGGGCGCTCATGAAGGGCCGGGCCCGGGAACCGTACGCGGCGAGCTTCGACCTGGAGACCGAAGGGGGTTCCTCCCCTCCCAAGGAGTGAGCCGGGATGACGGGATCCTCTTCCAAGGCGGACGCATTGAAGGCGGATCGGGACTGGCGGAAGCGCTACCCCCCGAACTACAACCATCGCCGCTGGAAGAACCTGGAGTGGTCCTGGACCATCATCCCGGCCATCATGCTCATCGCGGTGGCGGTCCTCTCCACCAACATCCTCTATTCCCTGGACTCCGGCCCTCCCGCCGGCTATCAGGCGAACGTCCACATCACCGTGGTGGGACACCAGTGGTACTGGGTGTTCTTCTACAACGATCCGTATGGTGCGTGCCTCGCGAACCCCAGCGTCCACGACTGCATGGGGAACAGTTCCTTGTCCAATCAGACCCAGGGGGTGCTCTACGTCCCCTCGAACGGGGTGGTGGAGATGAACGTCACCAGCGCCGACGTGGTGCACAGCCTGAACATCCCCGCGCTGGGCGTGCGCATCGACGCGATCCCGGGCCGCATCAACCACTACTGGTTCAGCATCCCCGCCGGAGCCACCAACGGGACCACCTACCTCATCCAGTGCACCGAGTTCTGCGGTGCCGGCCACGCGTACATGCGGGCGACGCTCATCGTCACCGCCGATGCCCCGTGGCTCCCCAGCTTCACCACCTCCGGGGTTGCGTTCGCACCGGCGGTGGCGGTCTGGCGCCCCACGTGAGATGCGGGCGGATCCGGCCCCGGCCGGCGTATTGGGGACGTCGAAGCCAAGTACCTCCGGGGGTTGAGCCGCCCCCGTGGCGCTCCAACTGCTCACCTTCGTCCTGCTCCTCCTCCTCTTCGCCATCGGGGCGGGATTCCTGGGATCGCTCGCGGGACTGGGGGGAGGCGTGATCCTGGTCCCCGTGATGGTGATCGCCTTCCACGTCCCCTTCATCCTGGCGGTGGGAGCGAGCGCCATCAGCGTGCTCGCCACGTCCACCACCGCCGGAGCGGCCTACGTGCACGACCATCTCACCGACATCCGCATCGGGATGTTCCTCGAGATCGCCACCGTCCCGGGGGCGCTCGTGGGCGCGGCCATCACCATCGTCCTCGCGAAGGCCGACCTGGTCCCCATCCTCCTCATCCTCCTGGGGGCGGTGCTCCTCTCCACCCTCCCCAGCGGGATGATCCACAAGGAGGACATCCCCACGGGGGTCGTCCCCGACGCGCGTTCCCGGAAGCTCCACCTGGGAGGCACCTACTTCGACCGGAAGCTGGGCCGCCCGGTGACCTACCGGGCGGCCAACACGAACCGGGCCCTGCAGGTCATGTTCGGCGCGGGCCTCGTGGCGGGCATGTTCGGGATCGGAAGCGGCGTGCTCAAGGTCCTCGCCCTGGACCGGGCGCTGCGCCTCCCCATGAAGGTCTCCACGGCCACCAGCAACTTCATGATCGGCGTCACGGCGGCCGCCGGTGCCTCCGTCCTCCTCGCGGCGGGCTACGTGCAGCCGGTGATCGCGGCCCCCGTGGCGCTGGGGACCACCATGGGTTCCTTCCTGGGGAGCCGCATCCTGCCCGGCCTCAGCAACCGGGTGGTCCGATACGTCTTCCAGGCCCTCCTCGTGGCGCTGGCCGTGGAGCTCATCCTCCGGGGGCTGGGGATCGGATGACCGACCCCACGGGCCCGGGGCCAAGGGATCCCTCGCCCACCGGAGCGTCGGACCTGCACGATCTTCCCCTGCACGCCTACGAGGTGATGGCCCTGGTGCTGCGGATCGGGCTGGTGATCGCCGTGGGGTTCCTCGTCCTCGGGACGGTCCTCTTTTTCGCCCGCCATCCTTCGTCGAGCATTCTCGACGTCTTCCAGTCCGCCACGCTGGTCCACTACCTCACGGATCCGGTGGCGTTCGGCCTGGCCCTCGCCGCGGCCCGGTCCACCGCGCTCCTCACCCTGGGCGTCCTCTTCCTGGTGGGGACCCCGGTGGCCCGGGTGTTTACCGGGTGGCTCTATTTCGTGGAGGAGAAGGAGGTGGAGATGGCGGCCGTGACCCTCACGGTGATGACCATGCTCCTCCTGGGGCTCTTCGTGGTGGGTCCTCTCATCGCCCGGCTGTGAGGGAAGGGACGGGGGAGGCTCGCCCCGCGGAGGGGGCCCGTCAGCTCCGGCGGGGAGGTGGGACCCGGACTCTCTCCCCCATGCCGGCCAGGAGCACGAACGCCGCCACCCCGAGGATCACCGCCGACACGGCGATGATCCCCACCTGCAGCACGTTCACCTGGGTGGGGATGGTGGTGGGCGGGGTCGGGGTGGCCCCCACGTAGAGGAAGCCGTACATCCCCGCCTGGAAGTGCCCGGGGATGGTGCATACGAACCAGAAGACTCCGTGCTTGGGGAAGGTGACCGGGGCAGAGGTGTAGGTTGTCCCGGTGGTGGAGAGGTGCAGGTCCACGAGGGGGTTCTGGAGCCCGGGATCGGAGGTGGGGAGGGCCTGCCCCACGGTGAGGTTGGTGTCGTTGCTGATGGAATCGATGGTGAAGGTGTGCACGGTCCCCCGATCCGTGACGTGGAAGACCACCGTCGCCCCGGGAGGGGCCACGAGGGTGTTGGGGATGAACCGGAGCGAGTCATAGGCGCTGGTGTTGAGGCTGTAGACGCTCCCCGCCCCGGAGCTCGCGTTGAGGAACCCGTAGAAGCCGGCCTGGAACTGGTAGGGCACCAGGGAGAGGAACTCGTAGGACGCGGGCTGGGAGAAGTTGTAGGTCCAGTTGGCCCAGGCACCGGGGGCCAGGGACACGTTCACGAGGCTCGAGTTCGCGGGGGCGAAGAGGGCGGCGAGAGCCCCCGGGGTGGTGTTGGTGGGGATGGTGGTGTTCGCCTTCGCATAGACCGTGAAGGTGTGCGTGGCGTTGGCGTCCAGGTTGTGGATCGTGAGGGTGATGCTCCGGTCCGTGGGGACCGCAAGGGAGGACGGAGCGTATCCCAGGGCCGTGGTGTTCACCGAGAATCGGGTCACGACGCTGGTGAGCTCGGCGTAGCCGATCTCGTTCCGGACCCCCTGGGCGGTGACCGAGGGGACCTGGGGAAGGAGGACGGCGAGCCAGACGATCCCGGCCACGAGGAGAACCCCCCCCTTGAGGACCCTCCGGCGATCCAGACGGTGCCACCGGGATCCTGCCGCGCTCCGTTGCATCAGGTCATCCCGACGAAGGGTCGCTTGATAACGGTACGGTACGTACCGTCCCTCTCCCGGTCCACGGACCCCCCTTCAGTCGCTGCGCTCCGACGTGGGGGCGGGCCGGTGGTGGGGATCCTCCGCTTCGAACCGCCGGATGAGCTGCGTGGTGACCTCGATGAGGGGGTGGTGCCCGGACCGGTCCACCTGGATGTCCTCCAGGCGGTTCAGGTGGTGCTCCCGGGCGAGGCGCTCCAGGCCGATCTCCACCTTGGCAAAGTCGGCGGGGGCATCGCAATCCAGGATGAAGGCCTGGAGCTGGCGCAGTCCCATCTCCCGGGCGGCCAGGGCGCGATGGTGGCCATCCACCAGGATCCAATCCCCGCCCTTGTGGATCACCAGCACCGGTTCCGCGAACCCGCGTTCCAGTTCGTACCGGCGCCCCTCGAGCTCGTCCTCGTAGACCTTCCACTGGGTGGGCTTGAGGCCCTCGATGGGGACGAGGCCCCGGCGGAGCCGGAAGGTGAACCCGTACCGGTCGTTGAGGAGCCGCTTCATGGTCTCCGCCTTCATGGGGGTGGCGCGTTCGAAGTGGCTCCGGACCACGTCGAGATTGCTCAGGATGCCCACGAGGATCCCCCGGTCGTTGATGATGGGGAGATCCCGGAGGCCGTAGCGGAACATGATCCGGGCGGCATCGTCCATGGACATGTCCGGGGTGGCGGTGTAGGTCCCCGGGCGGATGATGTTCCGCAGGTGCAGGTCCGGCTGGTTCGCATGCCGCAGGAGCTCCTTGGCGCTCACGAAGCCCAGGAGCCGGCCTCCCTCGCCGGTCACCGGGAGCCCGTGATGCCGGCTCCGGGTGAGCTGGCGGATCGCCTCCGAGACGCGGGCGGTCTCGGGCAGATGCTCCACCTGGAGCACCATGTAGTCCCTCACGCGCTCCGCCATCTCATCTCTCCGGTGCCTCGGTGGATCGGCCCCGTCCGCCCGGAGCCCCGTCAGTGGGCCAACTCGTCGCGCAGGTACGAGGTCAGGAGGTGGCCGATCAGGAGGTGCGTGTCCTCGATGTGCTGCATGTTGTTGGAGGGGACCACCACGGCCACGTCGCAGAGGGCCCGCATCTTCCCGCCCCCCATCCCGATGAGCCCCACGGTGGTCATGCCCATCTTCCGCGCCTCCTCCAGGGCGCGCAGCACGTTGGGGGAGTTCCCGCTCCCGGAGATGCCCACCGCCACGTCCCCGCGGGAGCCCAGGCTCTTCAACTGCTCCGCGAAGACCTCCGCGTAGCTCACGTCGTTGGCCCAGGCGAGGAGGGTGGGCACCTGGTCCGAGAGGGAGAGGCAGCGCATCCGGCGGGCGGAGCCCACGATGGTGCTCTTCCCGATGTCGCACGCCATGTGGCTCCCGGTGGACGCGCTCCCCCCGTTCCCGAAGAAGAAGATCCATCGGCCGTCGTTCCGGGCCTGGGCGAGGATGGTCACGATGCGTTGGAGGCCCTCGGCGAGGTACGGGGCCTCGAGGCAGGCCCGGGTCTCCCGCACATAGCGCTCGGTGTACGCCCGGACGTCCTCGGCCATCTCCTACCGCCCCACGAACACGATGCGCGAACCCGCCGTGGTGATGCGGACCGGCACCGGTCGGGCCGGGGACATGGCCTTCGCTACATCAAGGCTTCTCTCGGGAGGGACGGCCACCAGGAGGAATCCTCCCCCGCCGGCGCCGGTCACCTTCCCCCCCCAGGCGCCGGCCGCCCGGGCCCGGGAGTAGAGCTCGTCGAGGGTCGGGTTCGAGATGCCCGAGGAAAGGCGCTTCTTGGACTCCCATCCCGCGTGGAGGAGGGCCCCCAGCCGCGGCAGGTCGCCCCGGAGGATGGCGTCCCGCGTCTCGGTCGCCATCTCCCGCATGGACCGGAGCGTGTCGACGTTCTCCCGGGTCCGGTCGTTCTGCTCCTTGAGGATCCGTCCCGCGGAGCGGGTGAGGCCCGAATAGTACAGCACCAGGTGGTCTCCCAGGAGGGTCCGCTGGGGGAGGCTCAGGGGCAGGGGGTGGACCGACACCGAATCATCCGGGTGGAACTCGTAATAGGAGATGCCCCCGAAGGCGGCCGCGTACTGGTCCTGCTTCCCCACCGGCTCGCCCAGCACGTCGATCTCGATCCGGCAGGCCTCCTCGGCCAGCTCCGCGGCGCTCCGGAGCCGCCCCTGGTAGGCGTGGAGCGCGTTGAGGATCCCCACGGCGAAGGAGCTCGAGGAGCCGAGGCCCGTGCCCTCGGCGGGGATGTCCGAGACCGTGACGATCTCCACCGCCTGGGTGACCCCCGTGGCGCGCATGGCCTCCCGCACCATGGGGTGCCGGATCTCGTCGAGCTTCTGGACGTACTCCGCGGTCCGGGAGTAGCTCACCCGGATGTCCTCGTCGAACTTCTCGTTCACCAGGACGTAGACGTACCGGTCGATGGCGGCGCTCACCACGGCCCCCCCTCCGTGGGTCCGGTAGTAGGCGGGGAGGTCGGTCCCGCCGCCGGCGAACGAGATCCGGAGCGGAGTCCGGCTGATGATCACGGGAGGCGGGGAGGGGAGGGGGTCCTTATGGTCGTTTCGGGCCGGGAGAGGGAACGGGGGGCGGGCCGGCGGTCCGCAGGAGGTCCCGGCGCCCTTCAGGTGGAAGGAGGGTGGGGCGAGCCGGAAAAGAATGCCTGGGCCCGTTGGGGGAACCCCGGGTCCAGCGGCGCGAGGCCCGGAAGGACCCCCTGGAACTGGGCCGCCCTCCGGTCGAGGAGCACCCCCACCCCCCGGTCGTTCTCGGAGCGGATCATCCGGCCCAGGGCCTGGAGGATGGCCCGCTGCGCCGGGGCCTGCATGCAGTACTCCCACCCGCGGCCGTGGGTGAGGTCCAGGTAGCGCATCAGGGCCTGGCGCCGGGCGGTGGGCGCCGGGAACGGGACCCCCACCACCACCACGGCCTGGAGCTCCTCGTCGGGGAAGTCGATCCCCTCGGCGATGCGTCCTCCGCAGACCGCGAGGAGGACGCGGGCGCCGTGGGCCGCCTTGAATCCCTCCACGAGCTTCCACAGTTCCCCGGTGGAGAGACCCCGGGTCTCCACCACCGCGCCCTCGGGGAGGTCCCTCCCCAGGCCCATGCCCAGGAACCGGTCCAGGAGCCCGAAGCTGGGGAAGAAGACGGCGGTCTTCACGGGGAGCCCCTTGAGGACCGCCCGGAGGGCCGCGTACAACCGCGGCATCGCCTCCGGGTCTCCCCGGAGCTCCTCGTGGCGGGTGCTCACTTCCGGGGAATAGAAGAGGAGCCGGTTCCCCGGGGGGAAGGGGGAGGGGATGGTCAGGGTCGCGCTCGCGGGGGGAAGTCCCAGGGTATCCCTGTACTCGGCGAGCGGAGAGAGGGTGCCCGACATGTGGATGGACAGGTGGCACTCCTGGATGGGTTGGGCCAGCCCGCTCGCGTCGAGGGCGGCGGCCTCGAGCTCCCGCCGCGGGGTCTTGCGGGCGAGGGGCACGTGCTCCGGAGGGCCCAGGGTGCGCCAGCCCAGAAGCCCCAGGGCCACGTTCCGGACGTAGGACCGCGGAAGCCGACGCGCCCGGCGGCGGTCCTCCCGCAAGGCCTCCCCCCAGGCGAGAAGGCCCTGGAGCATCTCCTCCCATTGGTGGGTGGTCCCGCCCAACTCCGCGAGGAGCCTCTCCTCGAGGAGGCCCGGAGGGAGGAGGCCCTCCTCCTCTCCGGCGCACTCCTCGATGATCCCGTGGACCACCCTCTGGAGGGCCTCGAGGAGCCTGAGGGCGCTGGTGCGTCCGGGAAGGGGGAAGTCCCCGCGCTCCTGCACCTCCTGACGGGCGCGCCGGAGGGTCTCCTCCCCCAGCGGAAGGCTCCCCATCTCCCGGAGGGCCTCCGGGAGGTTGTGCGCCTCGTCGACCACGAGGTCCACCTGGGAGAGGGGGACCCCCATCCAGTCCAGGAGGGAACGGCGGATGTGGGGGTGGAAGAAGAAGACATAGGGGGCCACCACGAGGCGGGCATGGCGGCAGAGGCGCTTGGAGAGCTCGTACGGGCAGATCGCCTGCTCCCGGCTCCACTGGCTGAACTGTCCGGCGTGGGGGGACTCTTCGGCGATCTTCTGCTCCAGTTGGACGAGGTCCGACCCCAGGAGCTTCGCGTAGTAGGGGCATCCCTCGAGGTCGGGGAGGTCCACGGTCCGGGTGGGGGCCCGGTCCGCGGGGGCACCTGAGGGAGGGTGCGGAGGCGCCAGCGGGGAAGGCACGGCCTCCGGGTCCAGGAGCCGTTCCGTGGCGCGTTTGCGATCCCCACAGAGGCGGCCGAACTCTTCGGCGGTCCCCCCTTCCATCTCGGCCACATCCTCCAGGAGGAGGCAGCGCCCCTGGCGACCCTCCAGCGTGGTGGCGAGAATCGGGCTCCCCCGGCGCCGGGCGATGGCCTTCGCTTCGGCGATGACCTGGGCGCCCTGGGAGTGGGTCCGGACGAGATAGAGCACGCGGTGATCGGCGGCCTCCGCGTGGGCGAGGACGGGGGCGAGCACGCTCACCGTCTTCCCGGTCCCCGTGGCGGCGTCCAGGAGCAGGCACCCGCCCTTCTCCCCCCGCTCCGCCGCCGCCCGGACGATGGGCTCCTGGGCAGGTCGCATCCGGTAGGGGAAGATCCTCTCGATGAGGTCCATCGCCCCCGGCCCGGGCACTCCTGCGGCCCTCGCCGGGGCGGGCTCTCGTCGGACCGATGGCTCCACGGGAGGGATCTCCGGTCCCGGCCACGCGCCGGACGGTTAAGAGGGCACGGTTCCAGGGGCAGGCACTCCTCCGTAGAGCGCCAAGGTTATCGGGGAAGGGTCAATCCCGGGGCCGTGCGCATCTCCCGCGTCCTCCGCCTGGTCTGGCGTCCCATCGCGGTGATCGCCGCCATCTACGGGGTGACCGTGACCGGCTTCATCTGGAGCCAGGGGGTCTCGATCTACAATGGCATCTACTGGGGGATCATCACCATGTCCACGGTGGGCTACGGGGACATCGTCCCCACGAACCCCGTCTCCAAGGCGTTCACCATGGGGCTCGCCCTCTCCACCATAGGAGTCATAGGCTACAGCGTCTCCACCGTGACGACCTTGGCTCTCCAGGCGCGGGAGGCGGAATCGCTGGGCCTCGACGGTACCCGGATGAAGGGGCACACCCTGGTCCTGGGATGGACCCCTGTCTCCCGGGCCGCCCTGCAGGAACTCCTCCTGCAGGGGCGGAAGATCGCGGTGATGACCCGGCAGCAGGAACTCCTGGCGGAGATCCGCCCCTACGTGGCCAGCGTGATCCGGATGGCCCAGAAGGACCCCCAGCAGAGGCAGAGGGTGAGCCGCGAGGAGGACGTCTTCGTGGCGCTGGGGGACTATTCGGAGCGGGGGGCCCTCGACCTCCTCAACATCTCCGAGGCGCGGGAGGCCATCGTGGCGAGCTCCGACGATTCGCGCAACGTGATGACGGCCCTCATCCTGAAGGAGCTCGCCCCCCATCTGCGCATCGTGGTGGCCGTGCTCCGGGAGGAACTGCGGAAGACCCTCAACGCCGCGGGCGTCACCTACGTGATCAGCCCCTCGGATCTCGGGGGCCGCATGGTCTCCATGGCGGCCACCGAACCGGAGGTGGCCCTCGCCTTCGACGATCTCACCACCACCTCCTACGGGTCCACCATGGAGCAGTTCCTCTGCAACGAGAAGAACCCCCTCACCGGGATGACCTTCGACGAGGCCTTCCCCCGGCTCCGGAAGGCCACGGGCGCCCTTCTGGTGGGGGTCGCGAAACCGCGCCCCCCGGAGATGGGGTCCCGGATCCGGTTCCAGGTGGACCTCGACCCGTCCCCTCAGGTCCGCCTCGAGAACGGAGACTACGCCCTGGTGATCTCGTCCCTGCGATCCCTCGACGCCCTGCACCAGTGGATCCGGGTCCCCCCGGGACGGACCCGGGACTGAAGGGAGGGGCGCGGGCTGCTTAGCTCGCGGTCCCGGGCGTGGGGGTTCGGCCCCGGAGCCAGCCTCCCACCACGAGGAGGAGGATCCCCACCACGAGGGTTCCCAGGTCCTTGGGATCGAGGCCCCCGAAGTCTCCCCGTCCGCTGAGATCCAGGGCCATGCTCGCTGCACCCACCACCACGAGGATGACCCCGATCACGATGAGGGCGGTGGAGGTGGCGGACATGCCCCGCGCGAGGGGGGTTCAGATATTAAGCCTTCCAAAGTCGTGGGGGCTCCCTCTCCGGGAGCGATCAGGGGGCGGGCGCGGTCCCGGCCCCGGAAGGAGCGGCCGGATGGATCTCCCAGCCTCCCGGGTACTGTGCCCGGTACAGCCGGGCCAGGATGTGCAGGTGGAGCTGGGCCGAGGGGGGGCCCACCAGGTGCCAACGAGGGGTATCCACGCCCACGACCCGCGCCACCGCGTCCCCGTCCTTCCCTTCCATCGTCCTCTCCGTTCCCGGTCTCTCCCGGCCCCGGGGTCCCCAACCTATCCGCCTTCTTGAACTCGCGGTTGGAAAATCCGTACGGGAGTGCCTCCGCGCACCGGAGGCACCGCGCCCGGATGCCCTAGAGCTTCTTGAGCTCCTGCACCAGCTTCGTGACCGTCTCCTGGGCGTCCCCGTAGAGCATCCTCGTGTTGTCCTTGTAGAACAGGTCGTTCTCCACCCCGGCGAATCCCTTTCCCTGGCCCCGTTTCAGGACGATGACGTTCTTCGCCTGGTCCACATCGAGGATGGGCATCCCCTGGAGGGGGCTCCCGGCCCGCCGGGCGGCGGGGTTCACCGTATCGTTGGCCCCGATCACGAGGACCACGTCGGCGCTGGCGAACTCGGGGTTGATCTCGTCCCGGTCGAAGAGGCGGTCGTAGGGCACGCCCGCCTCCGCGAGGAGGACGTTCATGTGGCCGGGCATCCGGCCGGCCACGGGGTGGATCGCGAACTTCACCGTGACCCCCTTCTGCTCCAGCACGTCCATGAGCTCCTTCACCTTGTGCTGGGCCTGGGCCACCGCCATCCCGTAGCCGGGGGCGATGATCACCTTGCCCGCGTAGGCCATCATCACGGCCACGTCCGACGCTTCGATGGGCTTGAGGGAACCCGCCATCTGGGTCCCGGTCTCCTCGACGGCCCCGAAGGCGCCGAAGAGGACGTTGGAGACGCTCCGGTTCATCGCCTTCGCCATGAGGAGGGTGAGGAGGCTCCCCGCGGCCCCCACGAGCGTCCCCGCGATGATCATGGCGTCGTTCTGCAGGGAGAGCCCGTCGAAGGCCACCGCCACACCGGTCATGGCGTTGAAGAGGGAGATCACCACGGGCATGTCGGCCCCCCCGATGGGGAGGGCCACCAGGAAGCCGAAGAGGAGGGCCCAGAGGAAGACCCACGGAAGGAACCCCACCGACGCGAGAGCCGGGACGGACCCCGCGAGGCCCGGGAAGGCGAGGAGGAGGACCCCGAAGATCGCCGCGAGAGAGAGGACCACCATGTTGGTGACCTGCTGGCCCGCGTAGACGATGGGCCTCTGGCGCATCCATCCCTGGAGCTTCAGGAACGCCACGAGGCTCCCGGTGAAGGTGACGCTCCCGATGATGGCCCCCGCTACGGCGAGGGAGAGGTAGGCCAGGGCGTCGGCATGGATCACGAGCTCCACCGCGGCCACAGCCGCGGCGGCCCCGCCCCCGAGGCCGTTGTAGATCGCCACCATCTGGGGCATGTCGGTCATCTTGACCCTCTTGGCCGCGATCCAGGCGAGGCTCCCGCCCACGAGCACGGCCACCGCCATCCACAGGAAGTTCCCCGAGGAAAGGCCAGGGGTGAACACGGTGGCCACGGCCGCGACGAGCATGGCCGCGCCCGCGGCCACGATGCCGCTCCGGGCGGTGGCCGGCGAGCTCATGCGCTTGAGGGCGACGATGAAGAGGAGGATGGTGACGAAGTAGATGCCCTCGATGGCATCGGGAAGGAACTCGAGGCTCATCCTAGTGCCCTCCCTTGGGGACGTTCCCCTTCCCGCCCGGACCCTTGGTCCGGTCGAACATCTCGAGGATGCGCTCCGTCACGGCGTAGCCCCCCGTGACGTTCGCGGCGGCAAGTACCACGGCGATGAACCCCAGGATCTGCTCCGGGAGGTTCGTGGCCGAGCCCAGGGCCACCATGGCCCCCACGAGGATGATCCCGTGGACGAAGTTGGACCCCGACATGAGCGGGGTGTGGAGCAGGACGGGGACCCGGCTGATCACCTCGTACCCGGTGAACGCCGCGAGCATGATGATGAAGACGTCGGTCCAGAAGACCGTGAGCGTCATGGGGCACCTCCCAGGAGCTCCCGCGTGGGCCCGTGCCGGACCTCTCCGCCCTGCGTGAGGAGGCTCGCCGCGAGGATCTCGTCGGAGAACTGGGTCACCAGGGTCCCTTCCTTGGTCACGAGGAGGGCCAGGAACGACTCGAGGTTCTTCGAGTACATCTGGCTCGCATGGGTGGGGAGCTGGCTGGGAAGGTTGAGGGGACCCAGGATGGTCACACCGTTCACGGTGACGGTCTCCCCCGCCCGGGTGAGCTCGCAGTTCCCCCCGCTCTCCGCGGCGAGGTCCACGATCACGGCCCCGGGCCGGAGGCTCGCCACCATCTCCTTGGACACGAGGCGCGGGGCCTTGCGCCCGGGGACGTTGGCCGTGGTGATGATCACGTCCGCCTGGGCCACCGCCTCGCTCACCATCTTCTGCTCCTGGGCCTTCTCTTCGGGGGTGAGCTCCCGGGCATACCCTCCCTGGCCCTCGGCGTTGATGGAGAGCTCCAGGAACTTCGCTCCCAGGCTGCGCACCTGTTCTCCCGCGGCCCGGCGCACGTCGTACGCCTCCACCATGGCGCCCAGCCGCTTGGCCGTGGCGATGGCCATGAGGCCCGCCACGCCGGCCCCCAGGACCAGCACCCGGCTGGGCCGGATGGTCCCCGCCGCGGTGGTGAGCATGGGGAAGAACTTGGGGCAGTGTTCCGCGCCCAGGAGGGTCGCCCGGTACCCGGCCACGGTGGCCTGCGAGGACAAGGCGTCCATCCCCTGGGCCCGGGTGATCCGGGGGAGAAGCTCCAGGGCGAAGGTGCTCACCTGGGCCCGGGCCAGCGCCCGGACGGAGTCCAGGTTCCGCGAGGGGTTCATGAAGGAGACGAGGATGCTCCCCCGGGGGAGGCGGGCCGCCTCGGCCGGTGCGGGGGGAGCCACCTTGAGGACCACCTGGGCGCCCTCCAGGACCGAGGAGCCTTCCGGGACCACCTGGGCCCCCGCGCCGGCGTAGGCGGAATCCGGGAAGAAGGCGGCCGAGCCGGCGCCGGACTCCACCCGGACCTCCACGGAGGCCTTCCGGAGCCTCGTCACGGACTCCGGGACCAGGGCCACTCGGCGTTCCAGGGGGGCGGTCTCCTTGGGAACGGCCACCACGATCGACATGCGAGATCGCTCGGGGGGTACATGGGGGGAATTAAACGATTGCCGGGCCCGAGAGGAGGTCGACGCGCGTGGGGAAGCCCCGGAGGCCGGGACCGGGGGATTCAGCGGAGAGAATACCCGACCGGTACGGGGCGCGGGCCCGGTCCCGCATAGCGGACCTCGGGACGGATGAGCCGGTTCCCGCGGGCCTGCTCCAGGATGTGCGCCGAGTAGCCCGCGAGCCGGGCGAGGCCGAAGGTGGGGGTGAAGAGCTCCGGGGGGAGGCCCGCGGCCTCCAGCACCACGGCGGCGTAGAATTCCACGTTGAGGTAGAGGGGACGTTGGGGATTCCTCGCCCGGAGCGCGGCGAGGCCCGCGCGCTCCACCGCCTCGGCCAGGGCGAACCGCGAAGGGGAGGCCACTTCCCGGGCGATCTCCTTGAGGCGCACCGCGCGGGGGTCCTCGGTGCGGTAGACCCGGTGACCGAACCCCATGAGACGCTCCCTGCGCCCCAGGGCGTCGGCGATCCACTGGGGGGCGGCCTGGGGAGTCCCCACGCGGTCCAGCATGTCCGAGACGAGGGAAGGCGCGCCCCCGTGCAGGGGGCCCTTCAAGGTGGAGAGGGCCGCGGTGAGGGCGCTCGCGGGGTCCGATTGGGTGGAGATGGTGACCCGGGCGGCGAAGGTGCTGGCGTTCATCCCATGCTCCGCCACGAGGACAAAGTACGACTCCAGGGCGCGGACGCGTCGGTCCTCGGGCGGGCGCCCCTCCAGCTGGTAGAGGTAGTTCGCCACATGGCCCAGCGACGGGTCCGGTGCCACGGGAGGGAGGCCCCGCTGGGCCCGGTAGGCCCGCGCGAGCCCGCCGGGAGCCCGGGCGATGAACGGGAGCAGGTCCGCTTGAGCGGGCGGGAAGCGGGTCCACCCCACCCCCAGGAGGGAGACCAGGGTCCGGAGGGTCTCCATGGGAGTCATGCCCCGAGGGAGCCGCTCCAGGGAGGGAAGGCTCTCCTCGGGCCACTCCCGGTGACGGGCGAGCTCCGTCCGGAGGGATTGGGCCTCTTCGGGATGAGGGAGCTCGCCTTGGAACAGGAGGTGGACCATCCCCTCGTAGGTGAGGACCCGGGAAAGCTCCGCGGCGGGATAGCCGCGGACGTAGAGTTCCCCCGTGGCCCCCCGGACGTCGCTGAGCGTGGTCTCGCCCACCACGACCCCGTCGAGGCCCTCGAGCCCCATGGCGCCCCTCCTATATCCCGGGAAGCCGGTCGGGGGTCTTCAGAGGGCGAGGCTCTCGAGGACGCTGAGATCGGTCCGGACCGCCTTGGCGCTGGTCTCGAGGGCCGTCCGCTCCTCGGGAGTGAGGTCGATCTCCTGGACCCGCACGAGCCCCGTACGTCCCAGGACCACCGGGACCCCGAGATAGACGTCCCGGAGCCCGAACTCCCCATTCAGAAGGACCGAGGCCGAGAGAAGGCGGTTCTGGCCCCGGGCCATGGCGATGGCCATCTCGGCCTGGGCGGCGGCGGGGGCATAGTAGGCGCTCCCCATCTTGAGGAGGTCCACGATCTCGCCGCCCCCCTTGCGGGTGCGCTCCACGATGGCCCGCAGCTTCTCGGGGGGAAGGAGACGGGTCACCGGGACCCCGTTCACCGAGCAATGGGACAGGATGGGGACCATGGTGTCGCCGTGGGTCCCCATCACGAATCCCACCACGTCGCGGGGCGCCACGCCCAGGGCCTCCGCGACGAACCAGCGGAACCGGGTGGAGTCCAGCGTGCCGCTCTCGGCCACCACGCGTTCCCGGGGGAATCCCGTCACCTTGCGCACGTAGTAGGCCATCACGTCCACGGGATTGGTCACCACGAGGACCAGGGCCCGGGGGGCGTGGTCCCGGATCGCCTCGGCATGCGCCTTGAGGATCTGGGCGTTCTTTCCCAGCAGGTCCGACCGGCTCATGCCGGGCTTCCGGGCGAGCCCCGCGGTGAGGACCACGAGGTCGCTCTGGGCGATGTCGGAGAGCTTGGTGCTTCCCCAGATCCGCGTGGAGAACCCGACGATGGGTGCCGACTCCTGGATGTCCAGGGCCTTCCCCTGGGGGAGCCCCTCCACGATGTCCACGAGGACCAATTCCTCGCTCACGTCCGCCTCGGCGAGCCGCTGGGCGAGTGTCCCTCCGATGTTACCGGCCCCGATGATGGCGATCTTGGACCAACCCGTCATCCTGCTCACGTCCTCTTCCGGGCGGCACCGCAATCCCCTGTTTAACTCTTGCAACCAGTTCCGTCCCGTACGGGACGGCCCGTCTCCCCCCGAGCCGCTCGCCGCGAGCCCGCGGAAGGAAGAAGGATCCTTCGGGGGGGCCTCCCCGCGCACTTCCCCTTGCCCCGGGGCGGGGCGTGCGCCGCACCCCTGTGCGCCGTCCGGCGCGAGCATTTTTACGCTCCCGGTTCCCTCCCCCCCCGTCCCGATGGCCATGGATCTTCAGAGCGTCCTCCGAAGTCTCGAGGAGAGGGACAAGTGGAGGGACCGGCTCTTGGCTCTCCAGACCTCTCTCGCGGAGATCCGGAGCCAGCGCCGGAAGGCCGAGGCCCGCCGGCGACGCATCCTGCGGGAGGTGAAACGGCTGGAGACGGTGGCAGAGTCCGTGGGCCAGCCGCGATCCACCGGGTCGCGACGGGAAGGAGGTGTCATTGGGAGCTCGACGTCTTCCCTCGTCCCTCCTCGATAGGATCCTCCATCTCCGGAATCTCCGGGAGGAGTTGGAGGCGGAGATCCGGCGCCTCTCCCGGGAGGAGGAGTACCTGGGCGAACAGGTCCGGAAGGCCCGGGAGCAGCTGGGATACTACGAGCGGCTCCTTCGGGACCTCAAGAAGGAGGTCGGTCGGGAGCAAGGGGTGACGGAGATCCTCCGTCGCATGGCCTGACCGACGCATGGGCGCCGTCGGGCGCGGAGGGAGGGGTTCCAGAGACCCGGAGCCGACGAAGAGGACCCGAGGCAGCCCAATACGTGGGAAGGACCCCTTCCGGGGATGCCCCCCGGGATGCACGGAGGCGCGACCGGATCGGATCTCTATCCTGGCCCAGCGTTCCTTCGCCCCTCCATTGGGCTGCTGCCGGCCGTCGGAAAGTCCACTCGGCACGCCCACCGCGCAATTTGGGGGTGCACCGGTCTCTGGGAGATCCGGGGGACTCCGTATTGGAACCCGAACCCTACGACACCGGGAGCCCCCGGGAAATGGCGAAACCGTCCCCCCAGTGAAGGAGGACCCTCCTCGCGGCTTCGGGCTTTCCGGGAGCGGTGCGGGCACCCCATCCCCCACCCATCTGCAAGGCGTTCCGCGCCCACCGGGTCATGCCGTGGGCCGGCGCGACGCGGTCCCCCTTCCGTGGGTCGGAAAGGAGATAGTCCTCCATGCCCATGCCGGGAGGAGGTCGGTCCATCGTGCGTCTCGTGGTGTTCGGAGCTGGAGCAGTGGGGAGCATCTTCGGGGCTCATCTCGCCCGGGCGGGCCATGACGTCCTCCTGATCGGGCGGAGGCCGCAGGTCATGGCCGTGGAGCGGGACGGCCTCCGGATCGAGGGGCTCACCAACATGACCGTCCGCCCCCGGGTGGCGGAGAGCCTTCGGCCGGGAGAGCGCGCCACGATGGTGCTCCTCACGGTGAAGAGCTACGACACCCAGGAGGCGGCCCGGGCCATCGCCCGGGCCATGAGCCCCCGGCCCATCCTGTCCCTCCAGAACGGACTGGGGAACCTCGAGGCCCTGGAGCGGGGGCTGGGGGAGGGGGGCTGGGCCTCCCCCCGCCTGAACATCGCCCTGGGGGTCCTGAGCTGGGGCGTCACCTTCGTGAACTACGGCCATGTGCGCCATGCGGGAGCGGGGAGCCTCGTCCTGGGAGACCTGGCCGGGGGTCGTGCGGCGAAGCGGTTCGCGTCGCTCTTCGAGGGCGTGGGCATCCCCACGCAGTACACCGACGACATCCTCCGGGCCGTCTGGAAGAAGGTGATCATCAACTCGGCCATCAACCCGGTGACCGCGGACCACCGGGTCCTGAACGGCGAACTCCTCACCGACCCCCTGCGGGGACAGGCGGTGGCGCTCATGCGCGAGGCCCTCGAAGTGGCGGCGGCGGAAGGCTACCGATTCGCCGAGCACGAGGTGGAGGAGGAGCTCTTCCGGGTCCTCCGCCTGACGGCGGAGAACCGCTCCAGCATGCTCCAGGACCTCCTGCGCTCCAAGAAGCTGGAACTGGACGCGTTGAACGGTCGGATCCTGGAGCTGGGGGCGAAGCACGGGATGCGCCTCCCCTACACGGAGCGGATCGTGAAGCGCCTCCGGGCCCGCACGGCATCCAACTCCTGAACGTGCTTCTCAGGCGGGTGCGCTCCCCTCCCGGCGGGCCCGTGGCCGGAGAGCTCGGAGAGGACCCACCCCGTTGCCCTCGAGGGACCTCGGGAAAAAGCTCTTGGCCCCCTTCCCCTCGCCTCGGCATGGCCAAGAGATCGGTCCGGGACGCCCCGGCCGCGGGAAAGCGGGTCTTGGTCCGCGTGGATCACAACGTGCCCCTCACGGAGGACGGCCGGGTGGCCGACGACATGAGGATCGTGGAATCCCTGGAGACCCTTGAGTTCCTCCGGAAGGAAGGGGCGCGGATCATCCTCCTGAGCCACCTGGGCCGCCCCCAGGGGGCACCCGACCCGCGGTTCTCCCTCCGGCCCGTGGCCCGGAGGCTCTCGGAGCTCCTGGGTCACCCCGTGGCCATGGCGCCCGGCGTGGTGGGTCCGGAGGTGGAGCGGGCCGCGCGGGAGCTCCGCGACGGCGGGCTCCTCTACCTGGAGAACCTCCGGTTCCATCCCGGGGAGGAGAAGAACGACCCCGCGTTCGCGGCGGAGCTCGCGTCGCTGGGGGAGCTCTTCGTGGAGGAGGCCTTCGGGACGGTCCACCGGGCCCACGCCAGCACCGTGGGGGTCCCCCAGCGCCTCCCTTCCTACGCCGGCTTCCTGGTGAGCCGGGAGGTGACCGAGCTGAGCCGTCTCCTGGATGCCCCCGCCCGGCCCTTCATGGTCCTCCTGGGAGGCGCCAAGGTGGTGGACAAGCTCCCCCTCCTCACGCAGCTCAGCTCCCGCGCCGATGGCATCCTCCTGGGGGGCGCGCTCGCCTTCCCGTTCCTGCGCGAGGCGGGCGCCGACCTGGGGGATCAGCCCGTGGAGGGTTCCCTGGGCCCCAGTTGCCGGGAGTTCTTCGCCCGGACCCGGTCCCGCCAGGTCTCGGTCACCCTTCCGGTGGACTTCCTCGCCGAGGAGACCGCCTCCGGGGAGGTGCACCAGGTCCCCTCCCGGAAGGTCCCGGCCGGCCATCGGATCTTCGACATCGGCCCCCGGACCCGGGAACTCTTCATCGCCACCTTGCAAAAGAGCGGCACGGTGTTCTGGAACGGTCCCCTGGGACGCGTGGAGGATCCCCGCTTCCGGGGGGGCACGCAGGAGGTGCTGCGTGCTCTCGCCGGGATCCCCGGGGTGCACGTCTCCGCGGGAGGGGACTCCGGCCGGGCGCTCCGGGAGCTGGGCGCCGAGGGGTCCTTCCACTACGTGAGTACCGGGGGTGGCGCGGCCCTGGAATTCCTCGAGGGCCGGGACCTTCCGGGCCTGCGGGTCCTCCCGGAAGCCTGACGGCCCCCCGGGGGCCTTTCGGAGGCGGAGGGCGGGACCGAGGCGGCGAGGAGGGCGGACCGGGGGTCCGGGTCCATGGCCGCGAGGGCCCAGCGGAGGTACGGGGCGTGGACGCGGGGGAGGTCCACCTCCAGGATCTCGGGGACCTCGTAGGGATGGCCCTTCCGGAGAGCCTCGAAGAGCGCCCCCACCTTCTTGGGGGACGTCTTGAAGAGGACCGCGACCTCCTGCGTGTCCTGGAGCCGACCCTTCCAGAGGTAGGCGCTCTGGACGCGCCAGCGCGAGGCGCAGGCAGCGAGGCGGTCCCGGACCGCCCGTCGGCTTGCCTCCCGGGCGCTCTCCTCGTCCGGAAAGGTGGAGAGGACCAGGCGCAGGGGTCCGTGGGCCCCCTCCTCCCCCACGGGGAACCCGGTCACCCGGCCGCCTCCGGAGGTCCCTTCTCCGCGGGGCCGCCCGAGAAGTCGAGGGCATCCACGGCGTAGCTCTCCAGGTTCACCACCGCGGCGCGGGCGGGGACGGGCTTCACGTTGCGCATACGCTGGTACTCCGTCTCCGCGAGCCACGTGGACGCATTGAGGAGCAGGATCCCCCGCCACCGCTCCACCCCATAGGTGTGGGTGTGTCCCGTGACGAAGATGTCGGGGAGGGGGTCCATGACCAGCCCGTCGTGGGGGAGCGGGGCGAGGGGGGTCTTCCCCCCGTAGGAGGGCGAGAGGTGCCGCATGAGGAGCATCCGCCGCATGACCTCCGTGGGGCGCTCGTACCGGGCCCCGGGAAGGCTGGGGATGAGGTCGTCGAAGCTCCGCCCGTGGTAGGCCTCGATCACCACGCCCTCCAGGGAGAAGGTGCTGGGGTTCCCCAGGATCCGGACCGAGGGGGGGAGGAGCCGCAGGAGCTCCGGGGACAGGGGGGGCTGCGGCTCCGCCGGGCAGACGGCGTCGTGGTTCCCCGGCACCGCCACGACCTGGACGCCGGAGGGCATCTCCCGGAGCCGTCGCCCCAGCTCCGCGTACTGCTCCACCACGTCCGGGATGGCGAGGTCGTTCTCCTGGCGCGGATAGATCCCGATCCCGTCCACGAGGTCGCCCGCGATCACCACGTGCCGGATCTCCCGGGCGAGGTCGGGCCGGACGGAGGACCCGCGCAGGAAATCCATGAGCTCCCCCCAGGCGTCCTCGAGGAACATCCGGGAGCCGATGTGGGTATCCGACAGGAAGAGGACCCGGGACGGACGGGAGCTCCGGTGCGGCTCCCGGGTGGCGGGGGTGTCGGGCCGGAGCACCTCCCGGACCAGGGGAAGTCCTCCCGGTTCCCGAGGAAGGTGCACCCGGAGGCCCAGGGCCTCGTCGGGAAGGAAGGGGACCTTGCTGGGCCGGGAGTCCTTGGGGACCAGGACCCGCGCGGTCCCGGACTCATCCTCCACCGTGAGGATGAGATGATGCTGCTTCGCGGACGTCTCCACGTCCCGGAGCATGACCACCAGGGAGACGTCCCCCGAGGCCCGGGGAAGCTCCTTCACGGGGACCTGGTCCGCCAGGTCGGGGCGGCCTCGCAGGAAGCGGGAGAGGGAACGGAACCGGTCCCGGAAGAGCTCGGTGTACGCCTCGAGGGGAGTGGCGGACACACCGGGCTCCCCGTAGCCCTGCCGGAGGAGCTGGAAGCCATCCCCCGGTCCCGATCTTCCCGCACGGGGGCCAAGGAGGTCTCCCGCGGGAGCGGGGGGACCCTCCCCGTTCCCGTTCCCGCCTTCCGGGGCGGGCGAAGATAAGTGGGGGGTGACCAGATCCGGCGTGATGAAGAGGATCCCCTTGTGGGCGTGGACCACGGTCCGGGAGACCTCGAGCGGGGCCGGGGAGGCGAGGATGAGGTCCAGCGCCTCGGGGACCACGAGGAGGTTCTGGGCCTGGAAGAAGGCGAGTATCTGTTCCCGCACCGCCGAGGCTTGCCGACGCGTGGGCCTCCGCCTACGGTCCGTGGCAGGCGAAGGGATCGTGGGGTCGGCCCGAGAACGTGGACAAGTTCCACCTCAACGTCGCTTACGGGGGAGCCGTATTTCAATATCGCGTCGTGATGGCGCCGGAACCCTTTCCAGGGGACGTGGCCCTGCCACGTCCGTGGGCTCCTCGAGGCTCTCCCAGAGGAGGCACGTGGCATAGCTCCGGAACGGGCGCCATGGCTCGCCCCGGCGGGCGACAGTGGTCTCCGAGGGGAGCTTGGGCAACCGGTAGGCCTTCATCAAGGCCTTCCGGATCCCGAGGTCCCCGGTGGGGAGAACGTCGGGCCGACGCAATGAGAAGATGAGGTACATCTGCGCCGTCCAACGGCCGATCCCGTGCACCTCGTCGAGCGCCCGGATCACCTCTTCGTCGGAACGGCGGCAGAGTGTGCGGAGGGAAAGGTCCCCCCGGAGGATCCGGGTGGAGAGGTCCTTGAGATAGGCCTTCTTCTGGGGGGAGAGCCCCACCTCGCCGAGGAGCGTGGAGGAGGCCTCGGCGAACCACGCGGGAGGGGGGAAGCGGCCTCCCGCCCGGGCGCGGATCCGCCGGACGATGGCATCTCCCGCGCGCCCATGGATCTGCTGGTAGATGATGGACTGGGCGAGCGCCGGGAATCCCCGGGGCCCCCGGGGAATCCCTGGCAGGCCCTGCCGATGAATCAGGGCCGCCAGGATCGGGTCGCTGCGGGAAAGCTGGGTGGCGATGTGCGCCAGGGATGGGAAATTCTCCGACGATGCCTTCGGGGCGGATGACGGGGGGCCCGCGGGAGGACCCAGGGGGGATGGATCCGGGGATCGGGTCCGTGGGGTCACGCCGCTCGGAAGCTCTCCTTCGTCTGGGTGGTCCCCTTGGGGTAGCGCTCCCGGAGGTGGTTGGTGAGATGGTTCGGGTCGTGGTTCAGGTGGCTTGCGTACCACGTGGTCACGAGGTCCTTGAGGATGTGGTGGAACTGGGTGAGGCTCACCTTGTCCACCACCTCGTCGTAGAGGACGGCCTGTGTGATCACCCGCATCCAGCCCGAATAGCGGTGGTAGGTCTCCCCTTCGCACCACTCGTAGATCATCCGGAGGTGGGGATCCCCCTCCTTGTTGGTGTAGTACCAGATCTTGAGGGCCTGGCCCAGCCAGCCCGGCGCCCGGTCCTTGAGCTCGAAGTTCTTCACCGACGCGAAGTCGAAGGTCTCCTTGAACTGCCACTGGTGGGGGAACTCGGTGAAGGTGGCGAAGATGGTCTGGGAGGGCTCCATGGTGAGGTGCACCGAGATGTCCTCGAAGAGATTGTGGATCTCCCAGAGGTCCTGGAGGAGGCGGCGGTTCATCTCCGCCCGGGTCTGGAGATCCTCCCCGGTGCGGGCGATGGTCTCCTTCTGGACCTTGGCGAGCTCGCTGCGCAACGACGAGAGCCAGTCGTCATCCGGCAATGCCATCGCCATGCTGGTGGTGGACTGCGCGTCGTCGGCCGGGGGGACTTCGTTCTTCTCCGAGCGTCGTGGCATGTTGGAACCCTTCGTCGGGGGCGGGGTACGCTGGGCGCGTAATAGGTCTTTTCCTCCAGCGGCAGCGGTGCGTCGGATCCCGCCGCGCATCCGGAACCCGCCGGGGGGGAAGGGACGCCGTGCGCCGCTCCGGCACCGGGCATATTTAAATACTGGGGCTGGCTGGTCGCGGTTGACACGCCAAAGGACGAGGAGGGAACGTGTCCCTCCGCACTCCGATCCAGGGAGATCCTACTCATGCTTCGTGTGTGGCCCCCCAACGGCTTCGGTCTGCGCCCGGATGGGTTCTAGCCTCGGCATTTTGGTGAGTCGACCCACCCGCCGTGAGCGGCGGGAGGACGCAACAAAGGAAGGAACCGAACCATGAACATTGATCCGACCGCGACGAAATACATGATCCGCGCCCGAATCTCCGCCGACGGAGTGGTGGAGAAACCGGACGTGGTGGGAGCCGTCTTCGGCCAGACCGAAGGGCTCCTGGGCGACGAACTGGACCTGCGGGACCTGCAGAAGAGCGGCCGCGTGGGACGCATCGAGGTGGAGATCGACTCCAAGAAGGGGAAGAGCGAGGGGGAGATCCTCATCCCGAGCTCCCTCGACCAGATCGAGACCGCGATCCTCGCGAGCGGCCTCGAGACCGTGGACCGGATCGGGCCGTGCCGGGCCCGGATCGAGGTCACCGGGGTCGAGGACGTCCGGATGGTGAAGCGCACCAAGATCGTGGAGCGGGCGAAGCAGCTCCTGGAGCGCATGACCGAGGAATCCAAGGGAGTGGGGATCGACCTCACCGATTCGGTCCGGCGCGCGGTGCAGGTGGAGGAGATCACCTCCTACGGCAAGGAGCACCTCCCCGCGGGGCCCAACATCGACAACTCGGATGCCATCATCGTGGTGGAGGGGCGCAGCGACGTGCTGAACCTGCTGCGCGCCGGCATCAAGAACGTCATCGCCGTGGAAGGGACCAGCGTCCCCCAGACGGTGAAGGATCTGAGCCGGGGCAAGACCATCACGGCGTTCACCGACGGCGACCGCTCGGGGGAGCTCATCCTCCGGGAGATGCTCCAGACCATGGACCTCGATTTCGTGGCCCGGGCGCCGCGCGGCAGCGAGGTGGAAGAGCTCACGCAGAAGCAGATCATGAAGTGCCTGCGGAACAAGATCCCCATCCAGCAGTACCTGGAGATGAGCGGGTTCGAGGCCTCGGGGGCGAGCCGCCCCCCCATGGAGGAACGGGGCGACGAACCCTCCGGCGGATCCCGCGACCGGGGATCCCGCCCGCCGCGGGATTCCGGGAACGAACCGTCCGGATCTCCTCCGCCTCCTCCCCCGTCCGGGTCGGGGGGCGGTTGGAACGGACCCAGGAGCGGACCCCGGGCCGCGCCGCCGCCTCCTCCGGCACCCCCTCCGCTCCCTCCGCGGCTCGCGAAGCTCTTCCAGGACCTTTCGGAACTGGAGAACCCATCCCGGGCCCGGATCCTGGGGGAAGGGGACGCGGTGCAGGCGGAAGTCCCCGCGAAGGACGTGGTGGAGGCCCTCTCCAAGGGGGGCGAACCCGCCCCCCGGACCCTGGTCTTCGATGGTGTGGTGAGCCAGCGCCTCCTGGATGTGGCCCATGAGCGGGGCATCCAGGAAGTGGTGGCCGTCCGCCTGGGAGCCATCGGGAAGATGCCGGATGGGATCCGGGTCTACACCAAGGCCGATCTGGGGGAGACCCCGACCGCCGGCTGAAGGGACGAGACCGCCGTCGATCTCCGGACCGTGTTTCCGGGAACCCATCCAACCCTTTCCAACCCCATCCGTCAGACGAGCATCGAGAAGAGGTCCATGAACGCAACCGTCTCGCCCAACCGTCCGGCCCTCACATCCCTGGACAGCATCTCCACCACCGAGGAGGTACCCATTCCGTCGGATCCATTGGACCGGGTGATCGGCCAGGACCGCGCGGTGGAGCTCGCGCGGATCGCGGCCTACCAGCGCCGGCACCTCCTCCTGGTGGGCCCGCCGGGCATCGGCAAATCCATGACCGCCCAGGCGCTGGCGCTCCATCTGGAGCGGCCCCGCCAGGAGATCCGCGTGGTGCACAACCCCGAGAACCCCGAGCGGCCCAGCGTGGAGGTCAAGGGACGTGACGAGGTCCTGGTGGAGAGGGAGAAGGCCCGGGGCCTCGAGGGGGAGCTCCTCCGCCCGCAGGACGTACCCGCTTCGGTGGCGGAGCGCCTGGGGTACCGGTGCGCCCGGTGCGGCTTCTATTCCACCCCCGCGGAGCGCTACTGCCCCAGCTGCAGCAACCTGAAGCAACCGCTTCCGGGCGGGGCGAGCGGTTCGGGCAACCCGTTCCGGGACCTGGTGGGCGGCCTCCTGGAGCTCACCGTGAGCCCTGGGGGGAATCCCTCCGAGTCGGTCCGGACCACCCGCCTCCGGGACGGCGTGGAGGAGGTGGTGGCGTACGAGCGGGCGGGCGACATGATCAAGCTCCTCGACCAGCGTGCCCTGGAGCGCCGACGGCAGCAGCAACGGGAGAGCCCCCACAAGGTCCTGGTGAAACTGGATCGGACCGGCTTCGTCATGGCCACCGGGGCCAGCGACACGGAGCTCCTGGGGGACGTCCGGCACGACCCCTACGGGGGCCATCCGCAGCTCGGGACCCCTCCATACGAACGCGTCGTGGCCGGGGCCATCCACGAAGCCCACGAGGGCGTCCTCTTCATCGACGAGCTTCCCCACCTGGGTCCCCTGCAGAGGCAGATCCTCACCGCGATGCAGGAGAAGCGCTTCCCCATCTCGGGCCGGAACCCCCAGAGCGCGGGGGCCTCCGTCCGGGTGGACAACGTGCCGTGCGATTTCATCCTGGTGGGGGCCTGCAACATCCAGGACCTCCCCCACATCCTCGCTCCCCTGCGGTCCCGGATCGCCGGGGGAGGGTACGAGGTGCTCCTGGAGACCACGATGCCCGACACGGAGGCCAACCGGCTCAAGCTCGTCCAGTTCTGCGCCCAGGAGATCGTGAGCGACGGGAGGATCCCCCACGCCACCAAGGAGACCATCCTCGCCTTCATCCAGGAGGCGCGCCGGCGCGCGGAGCAGGTGGAAGGGGTCCACAAGGCCCTCACCCTGCGCCTCCGGGAGATGGGGGGGCTCCTCCGGACCGCGGGGGACATCGCCACGGTGTCCCACTCCCCCTACATCGAGGTGGCGCACTTCAAGGAGGCGTTGCGCCGGAGCCGTCCCATCGAGGAGCAGATCCGGGAGCGCTACGGCTCCTACCAGGGCGGGATCCGGTCCGACAGCACGGAGGCCCAGCGCCAGGCCATGGGGTACTACTACTGGAACCAGCACGAGGGGACGGGTCCGGGATCCCCCTCGAGCTACGGGTGAGGGGCGTCCGCAACGTTATGTCCCGGAGGTCTTCCCGTGCCCCCGGGAACGGGCGCGTGGTCTAGCGGCTATGACGTCTCCCTGACACGGAGGAGGTCCCCAGTTCGAATCTGGGCGCGCCCACCACCAACTGGGGGTGTGTTCCGGAGAAAAGGGACCGGCACCATCTCCAGGTGTTGAATGTCCCGTGGAAGCGGCTCCGAAGGTTACGGAAAGGGGAGGCAACGCCGCTACCGTAGCTAAAGTAGGTAAAGCGCCCTATCCATGTTCCTCAGGCTGAGATGGTGAATCTGAGCAGCCTTCTTGTAGAGAGACACGTAGTCGCCGTAAATGCCGCTGTTGATTTTCTTTGCGTCATACTTCCATTTCCTCATCACTTCTGACCATCGGGAAATAGCCTGATGGTTTCTGACGGGCCGGTCTCCCTTCCTCGCGGATTCTCCTTCATCAGTCAGGAAGATCTGCGGCGGAGACTATGGCCCGAATGAGAGCGGGCCTCCGCCGCATCCGCACCACCGCCAACCGGAGTTCGCGGCGCACCTCCTTCAGGTCGTGGGGCGCGTAGCTGGCCAACTCATGGTTCTTCAAGTGCCGATAGACCCACTCGTCTGGGTTAAGCTCAGGGCTGTAACCCGGAAACCGGTGGACCTCGAGGTGGGGGTGTTTCCTCCGGAACGCCCGGGTTTCGTCCGAATAATGAGGCCGGCCCCCGTCCCAGACTATCAAGATGGGTCGCCGGCGACTGCGCCGGAGTAGTTGGTCGATCCGGTGAACCAATCTCGGCTAGAGGGGACGAGTGTTCGCAAGGTTCATGTCCGGTTGCGGTTTACGACATCGTCCCAAGTAGCTTCGATGATTTTATGGGAAATGGCATCCTTTCGAAGATGAAGAGGTCATGAACGCTTAACGCCCCGTGGATAGCTTATCGGTGGTGAGTCAAGTTGAATGGCCTAGGAAGTCTCACGCCCG
>JAJZYH010000018.1 GCA_021798195.1 Thermoplasmata archaeon | reverse complement strand
TCCCCCGCGTGCCGGTGGAGACGAGGTCGGCCGGGAACGACAGGAAGACGGTTCCCTCCCGGTCGCGGAACATCGTCTCCAGGATGTCGGCGGCCCGGCTCACCTCCTTCGCCGAGAAGCCCTGGGCTGCGTCGTACGCCCGCAGGATCCCATCGGGGGTGGTGAGGTCCCGTGCGCGGATGTCCCGGACCGGCCGCTTCGCCATTGGGCTCCTCACACCGGGGTTCCCCGGAATGGATAAAAGCCTTCGGTCGGGTTGCGTGGTCGTTACGACCATGGAAGCCGGGGAAACCGCAGAGAGGTAACCACCGGAAGCGCGCATCTACGGTGTCCCACCATCAGAAAAGGTCTCAGAATGAGATGGCATCCCACGGGATATGGTTAGATAGATTCAAGTTATACACTCGTTATACATTGCCCGCCATTAGGAGAGGTCTCAAAGTAAGATTCCATCTTACGGGGATGAAGTCAGATAGATTCAGGTTATACGCTCGTTATACATTGAAATCCGAGAATCCTCATGCCAGACGATAATAGAGCCGCCGCACAGTTCATCCCGTTGGCCAAGGCCCTCAATCGTGTCGCCCAGGTTTGCGGTCACCCTTTCACGATGCGGACGCAGCCGGGGCGCTTTCGCATCCAGAAGGCTGCCTATCTCCTGAAGCATCTCGGATATCCCCCCGCACTGGGCTACTCCTTCAACATCTACCACATGGGACCCTATTCACCCGAGTTGGCACGGGCATACTACCAACTGGAGGATCACGGCATCCGAGCAGCGGGGGTTGCTACCGATGTCCCGGGCACCGTTCTGGATGTGATCGCGGATGCGCTTGATCATGAGGATCCTTTGCTTGAGGGGCTCACTACGCTTCTCGACATTTGGAAGGAATCCCACAGCATGCCAATTGCCCTCCGCCAGGCCCGAGCCATCAAGCCTCACCTTTCGGAGCCCACTTGGGCGGAGGTCAGATCATTCCTCAAGACCCACCCCGGGCTCACCGCTGCCACATAGATACGTCCTACCTCATTCCCCTGATTCTAGGCGGGGATAGAGATGAGGACTTGGTGAAGGGCGCGAAGCGGATCCTGAGTAATGAGGAGAGTCGACCCGTTGGAATCTCCATGATCTCGATAGGAGAGGCATTTATGGAAATCGTCTCGGAGCCGGAAAGCCACCGGTCAAGAGGCGAATCCTCACTGAACCCCCTCCAGAGGCTCAGGGATCTGGTTTCCCAGGGCAAGGCAGTCGTTTGCTGGGCGCGCAATCAAGACCGTAGAGCAAATCTCCTCGAGCTGGCCAAGGGTATTCGCGAAAGGGCGAACGTAGGACCTGCAGATTCACTCATCGTTGCTGGTGCGCTCGCCTGTAGGGGATGCAGGACCCTGTACACGTCCGACCGGGAGCTTCTCTCGAATTCAAGTTTACGAAGTTATTTGAATTCGGGAGGGAAGCATTTGGAAATCCTTGAGTCTCCAGGCAGTTCCAGAGGTCCCGGATGAATTGCTTGTTGAGGCGCAATGGGAAGGACGGCACAAGTGGACCCTTCTACAGAGGGGGCCAGGGGATGCCCAGTCCCCACGAGTGGTAGATGGCCACGTAGGACAGGACGTATCCCACGATGGCCCCTCCGTTGAGGAACGGAAGCCCCGCCTGGGGGTTCCCCCGGCTCACGAGCCCCATGAGGATCCCGTATCCCAGGAGGGATCCCACGAGGCTCAGGAGGGCGACCCCCAGGTTCGAGGTGATCCCCGCGGCCAGCGGGTGGGCCGGGAGGAAGACGAAGGCGCTCACCACGAGGATGCCGGGAATGATCACGTCGCCCAGCCCCATGAACGTCGCCTCCCGGGAACCCGGCGCCTCATGGACCGACTCCCGGTGCTCCTTGAGCGATTTCACCGAGGAATAGTCGAACCCGGCCCGGGCGGGCATCACCATGAGGATGGGGAGCTTCATGTCGGTGACCACGTCGGCGAGGCTCAGCATGTGCTTGGTCCCGTAGACGGCGACGGCGTCATAGACCATGAGGGCGGCGAGCAGGATGAGCGCCGGCAGGATCCCCAGGGAGATCCCCAGGAGCGCGATGAGGCTCCCCGCGGCCAGGAAGCCCACCCCATCCACCACGTACCATTGCGGCTCCATGAGCAGGGCGAGGGTGGCGGTGTCCGCCACGAGGAACGCGGCCAAAAGACCCGGGTCCAGGGTGTATCCCGTGGTGAGCCCCAGGGGGGCCGGGAGGAAGAGGCTGAACGCCCCGTAGAGGGTGTAGAGGAGGGCGAACCAGATGGCGCCCAGGAGGAGGTAGCGCAGCACCGAGAGGCTACTGGGGGCCCGTCCGGCAAGGAACAGGATCCCCAGGGGAGCCACTACGATGATCACCAGGTACGGGATCACGTTGGAGACCGCACCGGGGTTCGCGGTGGTCTGGTATCCCAGGTGGATGAAGGGGAAGGCGAGGCCCAGGGCCACCAGCTGGGCGCCCACGTACAGTCCCAAGAGCCCCAGGCTCCGCGGGAACCGCATGGGCGGAAACCCTTAGGGGACCAGGATGGCGTACGCCGTGTTCCCCAGGACCTTGGTGACCTTGGCATTCACCGTGGTCCCCTTCTGGTTCGCTCCGGTGATGAAGATCACGAAGCCTTCCTTGCGGGCCAGGCCGTCTCCCCGCTTCCCCAGGTCCTCGATGGTGAGCCGGTAGGTCTCTCCCGCCACCACCGGTGTCTTGGGCTTCTCCACCTCCATGGCGCGCCGGACGTGCACCGGTCGCTGGGCCCCGCACGCCTCGCAGATGAGCATCACCACGCGGCCGGACTTGTCCAGGTGCGTGTCGGGCCTCTTGCACTCCGAGCAGATGACGAACTTGTTGGTGTACTCCCGGAGGCGGAGGTTGATCTGATCGGCATTGAGCTTGCTCTTGAGGACCCCCCGGGGCCCGTCCATGACCCCCGGGCAACCCAGTTCCTTGGCGAGGTAATTCAGGATCTGGTCCGGTTCCCGGCGCAGCTGGTCCGCCACCTCCTTGAGGTTCCTCAAGACCGTGTTCTTCCCGTCGTACATGACCTCCGCCGTGGGGACGGTGAACCGCTCCATGGAGGGGGCGGCCTCGGGAAGCAGCGAACGGGCCCGGTCCAGGAGGGCGTCGTAATCCTGCATGACAGCCGTGACGAGGCGGGCCATCCGATTTAAGGTCTCCCCCGGCCCCGGCGCAGGGGGCGACCCGCCCGGGGTCCGTCCAGGGGGAGATATCGCAGGATCTCCGTGAGGTCCTTCACCTCCACCACGTGGCTCGCCGCCTGGCGGACGATGTCGTCCTCCGGCAGGAACGCGATGCCCACCCGGGAGGCGCGGAAGAGCCCCACGTCGATCTCCGAGTTCCCCACGCTCGCGGTCTCTTCCGGCGTGATGGAGAGGCGGCGCTGGAGGGCGCGGAGGACCTCCTCCTTCCGCTTCACCGGCACGTCGATGCGCCCCTTGAGGAGCGTTCCCCCTTCCCCCTGGTGGAAGCCGTTGGCGAGGCACACGTCGACGCCCAGTTCCCGGCCCAGTCGCAGGGCGAGCGCGTCGAGGCCCCCGCTCACGATGGCGGTACGGATGTTGCGGTCCCGGAGGGCCTGGAAGAGCTCCTTCGCCCCGGGCATGAGCGGGACCCGGGCCAGGATCTCCTCGAGGTCCCGCTGGCAGATGTCGGGCTTGTGCCGGTGCCAGAGTGCCAGGTCCCGGCGCACGAACTCCTCGTCGTCGATGCGGTCCTGCATGAACGCCTCGAGGGCTTCCTCGTTGGACTCGTGGAAGTGGTCGTGGACGGCGGCCCAGGAGCTCCGCACGTCGACGAGCGTCCCGTCCATGTCGAACGCCACCAGCTTGAGGGTTCCGGGCGGGTCCGGGGTGGGCTGATCCCGCGGGGTCGTTGTCATGGGCTCCCTCCCGAGGGTGGCGATCCCGGAGGGTCTCCGGCCACTTCCTTACCCAGCTTCCGATGCCTCTCGAGGAGGTCCAGCCTCTCCTGGAGTTCCTTCTCCTTCTCCTCGTATTCCCGGATCACCTGGGGAGGCGCCCGGGCCCGGAACGAGCCCTGGGCGAGGCGTTCCCGGGCCTTGGAAAGGAGCGCCGCCACCCGGTCGTATTCCCGGTCCAGGGCGCGGAGCTCCTCCGCATCCGTCTCGGGGAGCGCCTCCACGAAGATCTCGGACCCGGGCGTGACCAGGCGGAGCGTCTGGGAAGGGACGAGATCCCCCTCCCGGATGGGCCGGATGGAGAGGGACCGGCTCAGCCGTTCCATGATGCGTCGCAGCGCCTCCTGGTCCAGGACCTGGGCCGTCTCCGGGGTCCGGGCCCGGACGTACGCCGGGGGCCGGTGGGTGGGCGGGATGGCGGCGTCGGCGCGGAGCGTGCGCAGACCCCTCACCATGTCCTGCAGCGCGGCCATCTGCCCCTCGGCGACCGGGTCTTCCCGGCCCTCTTCGGGGCGAGGCCACGCCGCGGCGGCGAGGCTCTCCCCGTCGTGGGGGAGCGAGTGCCACAGTTCCTCGGTGACGTGGGGGACAAAGGGATGCAGGAGGCGAAGGCTCCTCTCCAGCACGAAGAGGGCGGTGGCGAGGGATTCCCGGCGGACCGGTTCGCCCTCCTTCCCGGCCCAGGCCTCCTTCATGGCCTCGGCGTACCAGTCGGCCATGTCGTGCCAGAGGAACTGGTGGAGCCTCCCGGCCGCCGCAGTGAATTCCGCCCCGTCGAGGGCACCCGTGACCTCCCCCACGAGACGCGTCCAGCGGGAGAGGAGCCAGCGGTCCGGCACGGGGCTCTCCGGCCCCAGGGGCGGAGCCTTCCGCGGGGGATCCATGGCGTCCGGGAGCGCGGAGAGGATGAGCCGGGTCAGGTTCCAGACCTTCGTGAGGAAGTTCCGGCTGGATTCCATGACCCCCTTGGGATCCCAGGCTCCTCCTTCGTCGGTGGGGTTCGGGAAGACGAGCCCGAAGCGGAACGCATCGGCGCCGTGGAGCTGGATGAGCTGGAGGGGGTCCGGAGAGTTCCCCAGGTGCTTCGAGAACTTCCGGTTCTGGGCATCCCTCAGGATCCCAGTGAGGTAGACCCGGCGGAAGGGTGCCTTTCCCAGGAAGTGCTCGCTCGCCATGATCATCCGGCCCACCCAGAAGAACAGGATGTCGCTCCCGGTGACGAGGGTGTCCACCGGGAAGTATCCCTCGAGGTCCGGGGTCTTCTGGGGCCAACCCAGGACGGCGAACGGCCAGAGCCAGGAGGAGAACCAGGTGTCGAGGACGTCCGTTTCCCGGCGCAGGGGGGCCGCTCCGCAGCCGGGGCAGCGGTCCGGAATGGGGTCCGCCGCATCGGAGCGGCCGCAGGCGTCGCAGTACCAGACCGGGATGGGGTGCCCCCAGACCACCTGCCGGGAGATGCACCAGTCCTGGAGATCCTCGAAGAAGTGGTAGTAGGTGTTGAGCCAGCGGTCCGGGCGGATCTCCACCTCTCCGGAGCGGACCGCCTGGAGCGCCTGTCGTCCCATCTCCCGGGTGTCCACCCACCACTGGAGGGAGAGGCGGGGCTCCACGGGCACCTCGCTCCGGTCCGAATAGCCCACGTTGTGGGTGTGGGGCTCCTCCTTGACGAGGAGCCCGCTCTCCCGGAGGGCGGCGACCACGGCCCGTCGGGCGGCAAACCGTTCCAGCCCCTGGAAGGGGGCCGGGACCCACTCACCGGAGAGGTGGGCCCGCTCGTCGAGCACATCCCTTCGGGAAGGGAGCTCGGGATGCCGCCGGGCGATGGCGTGGTCCACCGGGTCGTGGGAGGGGGTGACCTTCAACGCCCCGTTCCCGAAGGCGGGGTCCACCGCGTCATCGGCGATCACCGGGATCTCCCGATCGGTGAGGGGGAGGCGGACCCGGGACCCCGAGAGGCCCCGGTACCTCTCGTCGGAGGGATGGACGGCCACCGCCACGTCGCCGAACAACGTTTCCGGTCGGGTCGTGGCCACCACGATCCCACGGGAGGGCGCGTCGGGAGAGGGCGACGGGTAGAGGATGTACCACAGCTTCCCCTGGGTCTCGGTGGGGATCACCTCGAGGTCGGAGAGCGCCGTGAGGGCCTTGGGGTCCCAGTGGACCATCCTCTCCGCCCGGTAGACGAGACCCCGATGGTAGAGGTCCAGGAAGGCCGTGGTCACGGCCCGGCTGTAGCCCGGGCTCATGGTGTACACGTACCGGGACCAGTCCAGGGAGAAGCCATGGCGGGTGAGCTGCGTCCGGATGTACTCCTCCTTCTCGCGCCGCCATCCGTCGATCTCCCTTCGGAGTTCCTCCGGAGAGAGCGAGGAAGCATCCACGCCCCGGTTCTGGAGGGCCTGGCGCACGGCCAGTTGCGTCGCCAGGCCCGCATGATCCACCCCGGGGACCCACAGGGTGGGGAATCCCTGCATGCGCCAGAAGCGGGCCAGGATGTCCTGGCAGGTGCCTCCGAGGCTGTGCCCGATGTGGAGGATCCCCGTCACGTTGGGGGGGGGAAGCACCAGGGTCCGGTGGGGAGATCCCGGGGGAACAGGGGGAGCGCGGAAGACCCCCTTCTCCTCCCAGTGGCGCTGCCACCGGGGCTCCAGCGACGCTGGATCGAAGCGGGGGGGGAGTTCTCGAGGCATGAGGTCACAGGGGCCGGGCCCGTCCCCAGAGCGTCCACGTGGCGATGACCGCCAGGAGGACGAGGCCGCTCGCCGCGAGGGACGGGAGGGCCAGGGCCTCATCATAATATCGGCCCGCCTCGTAGATGACCAGCGGGAGACCGGCGACCAAAAGGCCGGGGATCACCACGAGGGTGGTGATCCAGGCCCCGGAGAAGAGGTTCGTGAGGGGGATCCCGGTCTTGGCCGCCCGGTGGAGGATGATCCCGATCTCGAGGAGCGCGGCCGCCACCACGGCGGGGAGTTCCCCCGCCGCGAACCCCAGGAAGGGAAGAGGGTCCCCCAGCCGGGTGACCACGAGGGCCATGACGAGGATGCAGGAGAGGATGTAGATCACCATGATCAGCGCGGACTTCCCCAGGAGGACCTCCCCACGGGTGATGGGAAGGGTCCGGGTGAACGAAAGCCCCAGCACCTCGGTGGCGAAGAAGGCCGGCCCGAAGAACGTGGCGAGGAGCGCGGCCACCGTCACCGCGGCGAGGGCGTAGCGCTCCACCGAGGCGGGATCCGGGTTCTCCACCAGGGTGGAGAGCCCGATGACGAAGGCATCCAGGAGGGGGAGGAGGATGAGGAACGCGTAGCCCGGGCTCCGGGACGCGATGCGGAGATCCTTCCGCATCACGGCGCTCACCGGACCGCTCCGTCGGAGCCTCCCCGGGGGGATGTCTTCCGGGGAGTCGACCCGGGGGGTCTCCAGGGCGATGGCGAGGGGGCTTCCCCAGAGCCAACGGATGGCGAAGACCCCCAGGACCCCGTAGAGCGTCGCGGCAAGGAGGACCAGGACCTCCGGATGGAGGACCGACGGGAACCCGTAGGCCGCCGCCGAGGGGAGAAAGGCGAGCGCGAAGGGGAATGCCATGAAGAGCGCGAGGAGCCCCTCCGGGTGGCCCGGGATCCAATCCGTGAGCCCCCGCAGGAGTGGGACGGAGAAGCTGATGAACACGGTGATGGCGAGAGCGGGGATGGTCCAGAGGAGGAGGTACACCCACCGGGCCACCAGTTGCCGCGTGGTCCCCCCGCGGGACCCGCTCACCCGCACCAGGAAGAACCTCCCGGTGAGGAGGGAGAGGTAGGCGGCGGCGATGATGGCGAGGAGAGCTCCCGGGATCGCCCAGAGCCCCGCGAGCCAGGAACCGGTGGCGAGCCCCACCCCCACGGGGAACAAGACCAGGAGGACCCCCGCGGGAAGGTCGAAGATCCGGAGGAAGAGGAGGATCGCCATCCGTTCCAGGTCCCGGCGGGAGAGGGGGAGCGTGGCAAGGATGGGGAAGACCCGGGAGCCCAGGAGCGTCGGGGTCACCTGGAGACCCGTCATCCAGAGCAGGGAGAGACCCAGGAGGAGGGTGCCGCCCAGGAGGATGGTGGCGTACAGGGACGGCGCCAACGAGACGCCCAGGTAGGCCTCTCCCCGCGCGAGGGTGAACAGGGACGAGGAGATCACCAGGAGGAGCAGGAAGGAGATCATCATCTTGGACTGGGTCACCCGGCGCCGCGCCTTGGCGACCCCATCCCCCTTCCCGGTGCCGTCGGGGTCGGCGAGGAGGTTCCCCTGCTTCAGGGCATAGATGGACTGGAACGCGAACTCGTCGTAGACCGTGCGGGCGAGACGGGAGACCTCCGCCCACGAACGCGGACCGGGGGGCCCCGGCCGGGTCTCCGAAGGGGCTCCGTTCATGGGCCGCCTTCGTCGAGCGCCCGCACCGCCCGGGCGATCTCGTCCTCCTCGGAGGTGACATGGAGGTAGACCTCCTCCAGGGTCGCGGCGGATCGTCCGGAGCCTCCCTGGAGCTGGGTCAGCGTTCCCTCGGCCTTGAGCTTCCCGTGATCCAGGATGCCGAAGCGGTGGCAGAGGCGCTCCGCCACTTCCATGGTGTGGGTGGAGAAGAGCACCGCCCGGCGGCCCTCGCGGACGTAGGCGGTGAGGAGGTCCTTCATGATGCGCACCGAGCGCGGGTCGAGGTTGTTGAACGGTTCGTCGAGGACCAGCACCGGGGGAGTGTGGAGCAGGGCGGCGATGAGGAGGGTCTTCTGCCGGGTCCCGTTGGACAGGGTGGCGATGGGCCGATCGAATTCCATCTCGATCTGGAAGGCCCGGAGGAACTCCCGCAGGCGGGGATTGTACTCCCCCGGGTCGAGCCGGCGGATGGAGGCTACGAACTCGAGGAATTCCCGGGGGGTGAGGGCGTCATAGAGGAGCTGGGTCTCCGGGACGTAGCCGATGAGCGCCTTCGTGGCCAGCTCATCCACCCGGGGATCCCGTCCCAGCACCCGGATGGATCCCCCGCTGGGCTTCACGAGCCCCACGATGGCTTTGATGGTGGAGGATTTCCCGGCCCCGTTGGATCCCAGGAGGCCGTAGATCTCTCCCCGCCGGACGTCGAAGGAGAGGTGGTCCACGGCCCGCAGGCTCCCGTAGGTGACCGTGAGGTCCTTGAGTTCCAGCGCCGTGGCTCCTTGCATGGATGGAAGGTCGGGAAGTACCTTCCCGGAGAAGGGGCATGAGGACACATGAAGAGTGGGGAGGCCCGGCCCCTTCCCGGCAGGCCCCCCGGAATGACCCGGCGCCGGACGGCGGCGGCGTTCAGGCCCGCATGACCTTCATGTAGCCGCCGGATTCGTACACCGCGAGCCGGCGCTTCCGGAGGACGCCTTCGAACTCCTCCCACGTGACGGGTTGGATGCGTTCGTTCTTTCCCCGGGTGAACTGGACCCCATTGGTCCCCCGGACCATCCCGGGCTTCAATCCCTTCTTGTCGGCGATCTTCCGCGCTTCCAGCAGGGAGATCTTCTCCATGGACATGGTTTCCCTCGTTCGGGCCTTGCGCCCGTCGTGAGGGACGGTGGGGCCGTTATATTCCCTTGGTCTCCACGCGAAAGGGTCCCTCCGCGACCGGTAGGTGGGTCAAGGAGGGGCGGATACGTCGCCCCGGCTCCCCGGCTTCCGGGTGGGTGGGAAAAGGATCACGTCCTTCACGGATTCGGCGCCCAGGAGCACCATGCAGAGACGGTCGATGCCGATGCCGATCCCGCTCGCGGGCGGCATGCCAAAGCGGAGGGCCTCCACGAAGTCGGCATCGTACCCGTAGGTCTCCTCGTCCCCCTCCAGCGCGTCCTTCGGGCGGTCCCGGAGCTGGTCCCGGAAGCGTGCCTCCTGGTCGTCGGGGTCGTTGAGCTCGGTGTAGGCGTTGCAGAGCTCGAATCCACGGTAGAAGAGCTCGAACCGTTCCACGCGGCCCGGCTTCTCCCGGTGCCGCTTCGCGAGGGGAGTGGTCTCCAGGGGGTGGTCCATCACGAACGTGGGTCGGCGGAGCTTGGGCTCCACGTAGTGCCCGAAGAGCTTGTCCAGAGAGGTGCCCACCGTGGAGTCCTCGCGCACCGCGAGCCCCAGGTCCCGGGCCCAGCGGACAAGCTCCTCCCGGGGGCGATCCATGATCCCGCTGGTCCCGCTCTCCTTCTCGAGGGCCTCCAGGAAGTCCAGACGGGCCCAGGGCGGGCGGAAGGCCTCCTCCAGCTCCCTCGCCTTCTCGGGGGAAAGATAGGGGGCCGCGGCCCCGGCGAGGCGAGGGAAGAGGCCCTCCACGAGGCCCATCATGTCCCGGTAGTCCGAGTAGGCCCAGTAGAGTTCCAGCATGGTGAACTCCGGGCTGTGCAGGGAATCCATGTCTTCGTTGCGGAAGACCTTCCCGATCTCGTAGACCTTCTCGAACCCCCCCACCAGGAGGCGCTTCAGGTGGAGTTCCAGCGCGATCCGGAGGGAGAAGTCCTCCTCGAGGTAGTTGTAATGTGTCCGGAACGGGCGGGCGAGCCCCCCGCTGGCGGTGCGGTTGAGGATGGGGGTCTCCACCTCGAGGAACCCCAGCCCGTCGAGGTGGGTTCGGAGTTCCCGGATCACCGCGGAGCGGGCCTCGAACCGCCGGCGGACCTCCGGGGAGGAGAGGAGATCCACGTACCTCTGTCGGAGCCGCAGCTCCGGGTCCTTGAGGCCGTGCCATTTCTCCGGAGGCGGGCGGATCGCCTTCGCGAGGAGCTGGAGCGAGAGGACCCGGAGGGAAGGTTCCCCGCGGCGGGTCCGGGTGGGGACTCCCTCGGCTCCCACGATGTCCCCGGGGTCCAGCACGTCGAGAACCCGGGCGTACTCGGCTTCCCCCAGGTCATCCACCCGCAGGAACAGCTGGATCTCTCCGGACTGATCCTCGAGGGGGATGAATGCCGTCTTCCCATGCTGTCGGATGGCCCGCAGGCGACCCGCCACGCGACGGCGCAAGTCCTCCCGGCTCCCCCCGGGGGGGGTGTCCTTGAGATCCTCCCGGATCTGGGCGGAAGGGACCCGGTCCGGGAAATGATGGGGATACGCCGGGTGCCCCCGGGAAACCCAGAGGTCCCTCTTCCGGAGGCGTTCCGCGGAGAGGTCGTCACCGGAGGTCATGCCGGGGGCGCATCCGCCCTCGGTGTTAAGGCTGTTGCGCCCGGGCCACCGAGGGGAATCCCTTCGCGGGGCGTCAGTTCGCGGGCTCCAGCTCGATGCGCTCCGAGCCGCTGGCGGGATGGACCAGGATGAGTGCCTCGCGTCCGCTCCCGTCGGGCGGCGGCGGGTCGTGCAGGAGGAGGTAGGTCCCGAAGAAGAACTCGGCCACCGCGTCTCCCGCGCCCCCGTAGCTCACGAAGTCGTTGAAGTAGACGTGGACCAGGGCCGACCGACGGGTGCGCAGCGAGCCGAGGAAGCTCCGGATCGTGTCGTTCCCCCGCCGCTGGAGTTCCTCCAGGATGTCCCGCAGGAGGGGTCGGCTCGAGAGCCCCAGGAGGCCGTCGTAGCAGAGGTAGAGGGACGGTCGCGGGTCCTGGGCGATGATCTCGAAGCGTTGCACGCCTTCCGCTTTCTTGGTTCTCATGGTGACGACCGGGGGGGAGGGCGAGGTCCGAAGGCAGGTAAAAAGGCTTCGGGAGGCGCGCCCTCGGCGCACCTCCCGGGAATGGCGGGGGGTTCCGGACCCCCCGTTGGTTCAGTGGCCGTGGCCACCCGGTCCGCCGCCCGGGGAGGGGGGCGGGCTCTTCTTGGACGCGATGATGTCGTCGATCCGGAGGACCAGGTTGGCCACCTCCGCCGCGGAGCTCAGCGCCTGGGTCTTGACCCGGAGAGGCTCCACCACATGCTTCGCCATCATGTCATTGGCCCGTCCGTCCTCGAAGCTCAGGCCCGAGTTCTTGTTCCCCTTGGTTCCCTCGTGGTTCTGCCGGAGCTCGATGAGGGTGTTGATGGCGTCGTATCCGCCGTTCTCCGCCAGGGACCAGGGGATGACCTCGAGTGCCTGGGCGAAGGTCTCCACGGCGAGCTGCTCCCTTCCTCCCACGGTGGGAGCGAACTTCCGGAGCTTGACGGCGAGCTCCATCTCCGTGGCACCGCCGCCCGGGCAGATGATCCCGTCCTCGAGCGTCGAGGCGACCACCTTGAGGGCGTCCTGGAGCGACCGCTCCACTTCCTGGGTGACGTGCTCCGTGCCGCCCCGGATGAGGATGGAGACGCTCTTCGCCGCGGTGCAGCCGGTGAGGAAGGTCATGTTGGACTCCCCCACCTTCCGCTGCTCCACATGGGCGGCCTTGCCCAGGTCCTTGGCCGAGAGCTCCTTGATACCGGTGACGATCTTCCCACCCGTGGCCCGGGCCAGCTTCTGCATGTCGGATTCCTTGACCTGCTTCACGGCGTAGATGCCGGACTTGGCGAGATAGTGGAAGACCACGTCGTCCACGTTCTTCTGGCAGATCACCACGTTGGCGCCGACGCCTTTGATGGCGTCCACCATGTCCCGGAAGGTCTTGTCCTCCTGGTCGAGGAAGTTCTGGATCTGGTTGGGGGACTTGATGTTGATCTTGCTCTCGAACTCGGTCTTCTTGATCTCGAGGGCGCTGTTGAGGAGCGCGATGCGGGCGTCCTTGACCTCCCGGGGCATCCGGGGGTGTCCCCGCTCCTTGTCCAGGATGATGCCCTCGATGAGCTCGGTGTCGGCGATGGTGCCCCCGTGCTTCTTCTCCACCTGGATGAGGCTCACGTCGGCCACCAGGCGGTCGCCCCGCTTCTCGGTGATGGTCTTCACCGCCTTCACCGCGAGCTTGGCGAGTTCGTCCCGGGAGCCGTAGACCCCCTTGGAACCCATGGCGGTCTTGGCGACGGACTCGAGGGTGGCCACATCATCGGGGCTCACCTTGGTCCCGATCTCGTCGCGGAGCAGTCGCTCCGCCTCCTCCAGGGCCAGGGAGAATCCCCGGGTGATGACGGTGGGGTGCACATTCTGCTCGATGAGGGTCTCGGAGCGCTTCAGGAGTTCGCCTGCGAGCACCACGGCGCTCGTGGTGCCGTCCCCGCACTGCTGGTCCTGGGTCTTCGCGACCTCCACCAGCATCTTCGCGGCCGGATGTTCCACGTCGATCTCCTTGAGGATGGTGACCCCATCGTTGGTGATGGTGATGTCGCCCATGGAGTCCACGAGCATCTTGTCCATCCCCCGGGGGCCCAGGGTGCTCCGGACCGCATCGGCGATGGCCCGGGCGGCGGCGATGTTGTTGGCCGTGGCCCCACGGCCCTTCTCACGTTCGGCCCCTTCGCGAAGCACAAGGATCGGTGTTCCCTGCAACATGGTAACCTCAATCTCGAGTGAGTAAGTGCTTCTATATAATGCTATTTACAACGGAGGCAATGGGATTTGGGCCAGTTGCCTCCCCACCACCGGAGGGCGGTTTCCCCCAGGCTGTGTGATTTCGCCCCGGATCCCGTTTCAGCCCAGGGCCCGTGGCACAGGGAGCCGGCGGGGATCCGATCTAGGTTTCCGGAAGGGAAGGGAGGGTGGGAGAGGTGTGGTCCTTCCGTCAAGCCGAAGGTCCTTCTCCACCTACCTCTGGCGCATTCCCGAAAGCTCCTGCTGGGACCCACGAGTGGTTCTCGCATCGGTTTCCGGGAGACTTTCGCCTCAGGGTCCTCCACCGTACCCGGGCCGAGGCGTGCCGTGGGTCTGGGTAAAGACCAGAACGCACGCGTTCGGCGGTGGCGAGCCGGTCCCCGTTCTCCAAGGAGTTCACTGGATGAGCTGGAGATAGGCATCTTCGAGCGCGAGTCCGGACGGGGCGTAGCTCACGACGGGGGCGAGGGTTTGGAGCCGCACAAGGAGGGCCGCGCGTTCGGGATCGCCCCCGTCGAACGCGATCCGGAACCGCTGGGGGGTGAGGGCCACCACGGATCGCAACGGAGGACCCAGCGCGGCGATCTGCTGGGGCTGGATCGGCTGGAGGAACTCCACTTCCACGAGCCGGGAGCGGAACCGCTCCGCCACGGCGTCGACCCGGTCGGCAAGGGCCACCTTCCCCCGGTTGAGGAAGATCACCTGGTCGCAGATCTCCGTCACCTCGCTCATGAGGTGGGAACTCATCAGGATCAGGTGGTCCGCCTTCAGCCGGACCAGGAGTTCCCGGATGAGGATCCGCTCGGCCGGGTCCAGCCCGCTCGTGGGTTCGTCGAGGATGAGCAGGTTAGGGTCCCCCAAGAGGGTCGCCGCGATGACGACCCTCTGCCGTTGCCCCTTTGAGATGCGGCCGGTCCGGGTCTCCAAGGGGGGGAGGTTCAGTTCCTGCGCGAGCCGTGGGATCTCCGTGGCGAGTTCGCCCGGGGGGACCCCCCGGAAGGCGCCCACCATCTCCATGCATTCCCGGACGGTCTGAGATGGGTACGGCTCCGGTGTCTCGATGACGGCCCCCACGTCCCACAGAGCTCGCTTCCGGTCCGTCCGGACATCGAAACCATTCAACCGGGCGTCTCCGGAAGTGGGGGCAAGGAGACCGGTGAGGATCTTGAGGGTGGTGGTCTTGCCCGCTCCGTTGGGCCCCAGATAGCCAATGGCCCCCGCGCCATCATAGCGGAACGAGATGCCGTCGAGGACAAGGGGTCCGCCCCCGTACTGCTTGCGTAGGCCCTGAACCTCCAGAGAAACCGTCATGGCCCGGATCACCCCCTCGTCTCCTTGCGCTCGTAGATCGCCCAGGTGAGGGGGAACGCCACGATCCAGTACCCCACCAGGATGGCGATCGCCTCCCACGGGTAGGGACTGAAACTGGTGAGGGTGAACCGGCGCCCCAGATGGGTGACGGTCTCATGGGCGAAGTTGGGATCCAGGACCCCGCTGATGGCCTGACCGGCGTAGGTGAGAGAGAACCAGGGCTCGATGCCGGCGATCTGCACCACCCCGGTGACCACGGAGAATCCGAGATAGAGGGCGAGCACCGTCACGATCATCCCCACCGCCGGGGTCCGGAAGAACGAACTGAAGAGGAACGCCACCGCGAGCGCAGCCGCGGCAAACAGAGCGGCAAGGCCTATGGAGGCGGCGAAGGCGGGACCCGGGAAGCCCGAGGCCCCGTAGAACGTGAGGGTTCCCACCACGGCGAAGAGGTAGTAGGCAAGGCCTACCGCCACCGTGGCGAGGAACGCGGCGATGTATCGGCCAAAGAGGAGGATCCGCCGGCGGACGGGCTGGACCAGCAGGAGATAGCCGGAGCCGGTACCAAAGTCGATGGAGATCGCGTCCCCTCCCAGGAAGGCCGCCGTCAGGATGATGGCGAAGCCGATGTTTCCCAGGTAGCCGGACAGGAAGCCGCTCGCCGTGGAATCCTGAGCCACGATGAATGCGCTCCCCGAATAGAGGTCGATCCCGAGGACGACCCCGGAGATCGCCAGGACGAGAATGAGGAGGCCCAGGAATCGGTACGTGCGGAGGTAGAACGCGAGCTGGTATCGGATGGCCGTCAGGAGTTGCTCGAAGTCGGAAACCGCCTTCCGGGCCATGCGCGGTCCAGTCGGAAGCGGACATATAAGGTTGGGCCGGGAAGGCCCCGGAGCGAACGAGAGGTTGTCGCATCGGCCATCTAAGGTGTGTCGGAGTCGTGTGGGCGCGGGGTTGCAAGGCTTCGCTCCCACCCTATTCAGTGAGGAGCGGACCCGGGGGAAGGGGTCGTCGCGGCCCCGAGAATCTCCCTAGGTGGCCGTGGGTGCTCCCACCGCTTGGGGGGCGTTCCCGCTGCCCCGGGAAGGAATGGGGGTACCGGTGGAACGGACGAGCTCGAAGTACCGCTTCTGGAGGTCCCGGGTGACCGGGCCCGGACGGCCGTCCCCGATCCGCCGTCCCTCGATCTCCACCACGGGGGCCACCTCGCCACCCGTCCCGGTGATGAACACCTCCTCGGATCCGTAGAGAAAGTCCACCGGGAACGGCTCCACCTTCACCGGGTAACGCCCGTCGCAGAGCTCCAGGATGGTCTCCCGGGTGATCCCCACGAGGGAATTGGTGGTGGGGGCCGCGTAGACCGTGCCTCCCCGCACGGCGAAGATGTTGTCGGCGCTCGCCTCGGCGACGTTCCCGTGGAGGTCGAGGAGGATGGCCTCGTCGGCGCCCCGGGCGTTCGCCTCGCTCTTCGCCAGGATGTTGTTGAGATAGTTGAGCGACTTCACGTTGGGGTTCAGGGACTCGGGGGGAGTCCGGCGCAGGGTAGCGACGATGGCCGAGAGTCCGGTCTCGTGCTTCTTCCCGTAGAGGCTGATGGTGGAGCAGATCACCACGACGCTGGGAGCTCGGGCCTTGCGGGGGTCCAGGCCCAGGTCCCCCATCCCCCGGGTGAAGAGCGGACGGAGGTAGCCGTCCACGAGCCCGCTGCGGGCCGTGGTCTCCAGGATGATCTCGCGGAACTTCGCCCGGGGAACGGGGGGAGTGAGGCCGATCAACTGGGCGCTCTGGTACATGCGGTCGATGTGGCGGTCCAGCTTGAAGATCCGGCCGTTGTAGAACCGGATCCCCTCGAAGACGCCATCCCCGTAGAGGAGGCCGTGATCGAAGACGGAGATCTTGGCCTGGTCGGCGGGGAAGTACTCTCCGTCCACGTACACGATGCCTTCCGCCATCGTTCCACACCTTCCCGGCGTCCCAACGCCGGATGGCATATTATCCTTGGCGTGAGGAGCCGGGGACCGGCGAGGGATCGGCCCGGGAATCCTCCGGACGGACCAGGAGATTGCTCAGCCGGACCAGGTCCTCGGGGGAGATCTCTTCCGCCCGCCGCCGCGCCCAATCCTCCGGCCAGCCGGCCTCCGAGACGACCTCGGCCGCGGGGACGTGGGGCAGGAGCTCCTCCAGGAGAGGCGGAAGGGTATTCCCCAGCATCTTCCGGCGCTGGGCGAAAAGTCCCGCGAGGAGCCTCTCCAGCATTCCCCGGTCCTCGGGAGGCGGCTCCATGGGATGCCGTCGGAAGACGGTGAGGACTCCGTCGACGCGGGGGACCGGGTGGAACATCCGGGCGGGGACCCGGTCCGCGAGCCGGAAGCTCCCGTGGATCGCGGACACCACGGAGAGCTTCCCGTACTGCCGCGAGCCCGCGGTGGCCGCGAGGCGTTCCCCCACCTCCCGTTGCACCAGGAAGACGCCATGGGGGATTCCCTCCTCGAGGAGCCGCTCCAGGATCGGGGTGGCCGTGGAGAACGGAAGGTTCCCCACGTAGGCGTCGGCGCGGGGGAGGGGGTCCACCAGGGCATCGGCCTCCCGGACGTGGATGCGGGAGCCGAAGTTCGTGGCGAGGAAGGCCGCGAACCGGGGCTCCCGTTCCAGCACGGTGAGGGGGTGGAATCCGCGTTCCAGGAGCGCCGCGGTGAGGAGACCCAACCCGCCCCCGATCTCCACCACGGGCCGTCCCGGGGGGAGGTCCACCAGCGCCGCCTCCAACCGGGCCACCTCCCGGTCCACGAGGAAGTTCTGGCCCCATCCCCGGGTGGGCTCCACCCCCAGGGCGTCGAGGATCTCCTCCACCTGGGAGGGGGTCTCGGGGACCCGGATGGACGAGGACGCGCTCCGCCCCGGAGGCCTTTCCCGGCGCCCCGGATCAGCGGGGGACGAAGAGGCGATACTTCTCCTCTTCACCGGACAGCTCCTTCTCGATCCGGGCCACCACGACCTTCTGCGGATGCTTGAGCTTCCCCCGCTCCTCGATGTCGGCGAACGAGGTGAACGGCCTCTTCTTCCGTTCGTCCACGATGTTCCACATGGTCTTCTTGCCGATCCCCGGAAGGAGCTCCAGCAGGTGGAAGCGCCGGGAGACGGCCGGCGCCTCGTTGAAGAAGCGCAGGAACCGCTCCGGCGCCCCCGTGACGATGGCTTCGAGTGCGCCGGGAAGCTCCGCACGCGCCGCCGCGGTGAGTTCGGGGAAGCCGATCCGGCGCCGGACGTGCTCGGTGGCCGAACCTGGATCCGGGACCAGCGGGATGCGTGAGGCCACCGGGGGGGGCGTGGCCCCGGGGCGCAGGACCACCTCGAGGAGCTTCAGTTCGTCCTCGCCCACCACCAGGGCGATGGGGTCCTTGTGGGGCGGGCGATCCCCCGGCCGACCCGAGGGTAGGACATCCAGTACGATCCCGAACCGCTCCATGCCGAGCTCCCGCGGATCATCGGTGCTTGGCCACGATGTCGAGGATGGCCTGGACCTGTCCCTCGTCGAGGGGGGCCCGGTCCCGGGGGGCCAGGAGGCGCACCTCCTCCGGCCACTGGGGTACGATGTCCGCGATCTTCACCGCGAGGGCCGGATCCACGTACGGCAGCGTCCGGAGATCGGCGAGGAGCTTCTCGGTCTGCGTGGCATCGAGCTTGATGGTGTTCTCGGCGTGCTGCAGGGCGAGCTGGGCCTCCCGGGGCAGGGGGCGCTTGGCGGCCTCCTCGGTGAGGAGGTCCTTCACCTTGGCGAGGGCGACGGGCTCCATCAGTTCCCTTCCACGGCAGGGGGGGTGGTGGCCATGGGCACCAGGTGGACGGGGTTCGCGATGAGGGTCTTGCGCTTTCCCCCGTCGAGGAACGTGATCTCGTAGCAACGTCCCCGCCGGGCCAGGACGGTGCAGACCCTCCCCTGGTAGCGGGGATGGGGCATCCCGTGGGGGTCCGAGGGCTCGATCCGGACCATGACCTGGGAGCCTTCGGGGAAGGATCGCAGGTAGCGGCTGGGCGCGGGCAAGCCGCGCTCCCGGACCTCCTTGGTGAAGGTCCCGCGGGCGCGGGTGCGGAACCCCTTGGAACTCTTGACCATTGGAAACGCCTCCCTCCTCCCGATCAGGAATCGTGGACCTCGAGGACGTCGAGGGCCTCCACGGTGAGGGGGATCCCCAGGAGCTCGGCGAGGCTGGGGCGGGTCCTTCCGCCGTCCCCCTGGACGAACTCCTTGATGTAGGTCCCCGCGTCGGCGCGGACGTCGAGGGTGAACTTCGGCCCGTCGGATCCCACCCAGTTCACCTCCCGTATCGTGCGATGCCGCACCGTATCGGCCCGCCGATGGACCACCCGCGTGGGGGTCTCCTGGGCGAGCTCGCGGCCCACGAGCAAAGGCAAGGTCTCTTTAACCTTTGCCTCCGGGACGTCCCCCCGGATCACCACGCGGTAGGTCTTCTCGGGCCGGGCCGACTTCACCCGTTCCACCTCGGATCCGGGGCAGAAGGCAAGGTCTGACACCTCCACCCGCCCCTGGGCGTGGGCGGCGATCCTCTCGGCCGCGAGGCGCAGATCGAAGGTCCTCCGGTGCGGGCGGGAGATCTCCAGGACGAAGGGGCGGCCCCGGCCCAGCATCCGGGCGTCGATGTCCTCGCGCCCCATGCCGTGGAAGCTGTGGCCCGACCCGCCGGAGAGTTCCAGAAGCGGCGCCCCCACGAGTTCCTCCACGCTGGTCTCGTAGAGCTTCCCCTTCCCTCCACATCGGGGACATCCCTTCCCGTGGCAGACCCGGCAGGGCCACTTGGTCTGGGGGAGGGTCCGGTCCAGCTTCCGGTACCTCCCCCGAAGGTAGATGGGGGAGACCGTGACCTCCACGAGCCCGGTGCCCACATCCGCCAGGAAGACCACGTCGACCGGCTCCGGGGCCGCGAGCTTTCCCGAGGCGGTGGCGAGAGCCTTCCCGAACTCCCGGTTGAAGGCGGTCCGGATGGATTCCCCCCAGGGACTCCCGGTGGTGAGCCAGAAGGTCTCCTCCCGGACCAGCGCCTCCGGGTCCCAGCGCGATCCGCACCGGAAGGTGTTCCACTCCCAGGAGGACCCCGCCTCCATCGCCCGTTCCACCCACCGCGGGATCCGGGAGAAGGCGCCCCGGCAGACGGAGCAATCGCCCGCTTCCGGGGGTAGTCCCGCATGGACCGTTCGGGCCACTTCCCTCAAGCGTTCGGGGTTCGAGTACCCGTGTCCCAGCCGGCCGAAGGCACGTCCCCGGCACTCTTCGCAGAGTGGTTCGGGGTGGTGGAGGATCCGGAGGGCGATCTCCCGCTGCTCCGGAGGGATGTCCGGGAAGGGGGCTGGGTGGGAGTCCGAAGAGGCCGCCATGGAGTCTCGAGCATCCGGCCCGTCACTTGAAGCCTATCCAGATGCCCGAGGTGGCAGGAACGATTCTGGCCGGATATCTGCCGTGTGCGTGACCCCGCCTTGGGGCGGCTCTCGGGGCCTTGCTCTCATCCGGCCGGAGAACACGGGGCCTCCCTATCCAACGCGCCGCTCCAGATCTCGTCGGGATGACCCCTTCGTGAGGGGTTCTTCTCCATGAATGAAGGGTCCAAGATGCCTTGCCACCTCGGAGCTGGCATCCCCCCTGCGGGGCACCCTCACCCAGTGGCCCGGACTTCGCGGGAGGTCCGGAAGGGAGCCCCAATGGCACGCACCGCGCATAGGAGTGGATGGGCGGGGGAATGCCCTATCTGGCCCTTCTCGGGGGACGGGCCAGATGTCTCTTCCCCCGTTTTTCCTTCTCATGGACCGTCAACCGGAAAGAGGGCGGGTGGAGCGGCGGATCGGGCGTTTCCGGCCGTCGAGCGGGGTCCCTCCCTCCGTTGGGCCATTCTTTTTATCGTGCCCGCCGTTCCCGGCCCCCGTGGGCGTCGTCACGGTAGAGATCCTGACGGAGGCCATCCGCCACACCCTGGTGGCCCACGGCAAGCTCCCGCCGGACCGTGCCGAACCCGTGGCACGCCTCGTCCTGAGCTACTTCGGCACCGAGGAGATGGTGCTGGACAATGTGGTCTCCGCGGAGGACCGGGACACCTTCTACGTCATGGAGGAGGAGGGGCTCCTCAGCAGCGAGGAGGAGGACGCGCTGGTGGCCAAGGGAAAGACCTGGCGCATCCATTACTGGCTGCTCAAGAAGGCCACCATCGAGGCGGCGTCCCGGCCGGCGCCGCCTCCCCGTCCCGAGGACGCGGCCGCGGTCTACCGGGCGGTCCCTCCCGATGAATGGGCCCGGCACGAGAAGGATGCCCGGTCGGCCCCGCCGCCCGCTCCCTGATCTTTCTCACCGGGGGGGACGGGTGGTGGAGTAGGAGGGGGCCGTGGCCACCCGAGCCGTGCGGGTGGTGGCCGCCGGTCCCCGCGTGGGGGCCTGGGCGGGTCGGTAGCTCAGGCGCTGGGGGGCGTACCGGGGCGAGATGGATTGGAACTGGAGCTCCGCCACGCGGCGCCGGACGTGGCCGAACGCCCCCAGCGCGTAGGCGATGGCCACCGCCAGGGTGACCAGGGCGAAGTAGTCCGGATAGGGGACGGGAACTCCGACGAGGGGAAGGATGATGCTCAGGGAGACCAGGAGGTTGAAGGCGGAGTGCATGAGGACGGCGAGGAGGTAGTAGGCCGCCATGCTGTGTCCCTTGCCCCCCCGGGCCCGGTCCAGGGCCACTCCGAAACCGGTCATGGCCGTGGCGCTCCCGTGCATCACCACGGTGGAGATGGCCCGGATGGCCAGGATGACCAGCGCCGTGGTGATGCCGCCCACGAGGAACCCGGAGAGGCCGTAGAGAAGGTTCTCCACGAAGCCGAAGCCGAATCCCACGGCGGCGCCGAAGACCAGTCCGTCGGCGATGAACCGGAGCGCCTTCTGCTGCCCCAGGACCCCCAGCCCCTTGACCCCCTCCTCCACGAAGGGGGCGATCACCAGTGCCGCCACGAGCAGAGTGACGGTGGGGCTCTTGGGGAGGATCCCCAGGTCGGGCTGGAGCAGGCGGGAGTAGGCGGAGGTGAGCGCCAGCTCCAGGATGAGGGAGATGAAGGTCCCGATGAAGGCGCCGTAGGCGAAGGAGCGCAGGAGGGGCCCCCAGGCCTCCTCGTGGTAGCGTTCCGTCTTCCGGATCCAGGCGAGGTACACCAGCGCCGGGAGCAGGGAGAAGAGGAGGAGGACGAGGAAGATCACAAGGTCGCTCTCGATGCTCGTCATCCGTGGGAACCTCCTCCGTTACCGCTGGAGGGGGAACGGGGGTAGGGGTAAAACCCCTCGCCGGACTTCCGCCCCAGGCGGCCGGCCTCCACCATGTTCACCAGGAGAGGGCAGACCCGGTACTTGGGGTCCTGGAAGCCCGTGTAGAGCCGCTCCAACACGGCGAGGCAGGTGTCGAGGCCCACCAGGTCCGCGAGTTCCAGGGGGCCCATGGGGTGGTGGAATCCCAGCTTGTGCGCCGTGTCGATGTCCTCCCGGTTCGCCACGCCCTCGTAGAGCATCCACGCCGCCTCGTTCACCAGGACGGCCATGGACCGGGTGGTGACGAACCCCGGGGAGTCCCGGCTGTGCGTCACCGTCTTCCCCAGCTCGCGCGCGAATGCCTCGCTCCGGGCCCGGGTCTCGGGGGACGTGTGGAATCCCCCGATGATCTCCACGAGGGGCATCGAGGGTACCGGATTGAAGAAATGGATCCCCACCACGCGGCCGGGATCGGCCACCACGGAGGCGATGGAGGTGACCGAGAGGGACGAGGTGTTGGTGGCGAGGATCGCAGGGGCGGGGTGGAGGGGGTCCAGCCTCCGGAAGATCTCCCTCTTGAGCTCCAGCTTCTCCGGCGCCGCCTCGAGCACGAGGTCCACGGGAGGGGCGGACGAGAGCTCCAGCGTGGGCCGGATGCGCTCCAGAGCCGCATCCTTCCCCTTCGGGGGGATGCGGCCCTTCGCCACCGCGCCCTCGAGGGCCGCGCGGATGGAGGAGAGCCCCCGGTCCAGGAACTCCTGGCGGACGTCATAGAGATGGACGTCAAGGCCCCGTTGGGCGGCCACGGCGGCCACTCCGCTTCCCATGATCCCGGCGCCCACGACCAGGATCTTCCGCACGCCGGAGGGGGAGGCGGCGGGGTCCGGGAGAGAGTTCATCGGTCTCCCGAGCCACTGGGAACGATAAACCCGTTCTCCCGGGCCCCCTGGAGCGCCTCGAGGTAGGCGCAGGACCGACAGGTGCTCCCCGAAGAGGGCTCTCCGCAGTGGGGGCAGGTCCCCGGCCCCTCGAATGGTTCTCCCGCGAGAAGGAGGGGCAGGAGCTTCTCTCGGGTCTTGAGGAGCGCATGCCGGCTCCCCGGTATCTTCTCCTCCAGCTGCCAGAGCACATCCCGGAAGAGGTTCCTTCCCCCGTGCGGGGCGAAGGGGCACTGGGCGTGGTCGAACGGGATCCCCTCCAGGCGAGCGTACAGGTACACCTCCCGTTCCGGGATGCTGGCGAGGGGGGCGATGCGAGGGACGAGGGCGGGTTGCCGTCGGGCGTGGGGTGCCATCTGCACCAGGCGGTGGGGTTCCCCCCGGACCAGGTTCATGAGGACCGTCTGGGCCAGGTCGTCGAGGTTGAAGCCCATGGCCAGGCGCACCGCTCCCAGCTCCCGGGCGGCCTGATTGAGGAGCCTCCGGCGCCAGACGCCGCACCAGGAGCAGGGGGCTCCCTCGTGGAGGAGGCGGGCGGCCTCCTCTGTCCGGGTCCCCAGTTCCTGGGAGAAGCTCCGTACCACGTGCGGGATCCCGAGGCGTCGGGTGAGCTCCCGTGCGGACTCCACGGTCCGGGGACGGTAGTCCGAGATCCCCTCGTCGATGGTGATGGCCACCATGCGGAGCCCCCGTCGGGAACCCAGGATGCGGTGGGTCAGGGCGAGGGTGACCGCCGAATCCTTCCCTCCCGAGAGGCCCACGGCGAGAAGACCTCCCCGGAGGCCCGGAGCCTGGTGGTGCAGTTCCCGCCGGACCCGGTCCCGGATCGACTCGCGGAAATGGAGCGTACAGAGGTGATCCCCCGCGTAGGGGCGGTCGATGATGGCGGTCCCTGCGCACCCGGGCCGGCTGCAATCCATTGTGGGAGACCTTAGCCCCCGGTGGGATATCTACCGTGGGTAGGGGGCAGAGACCCCCCTGCTTCGAGTGGAACCCCCCTCTTTCCACTGGAGCCGCGCCCTTAAGGGCGTTCGTCTGCCAAATGTCGGACAAATGGCATACACGGTACGCGCTCGTCCCACGAGCCCGATCCTTCGGAACGGGGGGAATACGCTCGCTCCCTCGCCGGCGAGGGACATTCCCCGGGACCCCGGGGAGCTCGTGGCACGGTTCCGGGAGATCCTCCAGGGGGAGGAGAAGAGCCGTTGGACGGTGAAGCAGTACTCGTTCTTCGCCGAACATTTCCTGGAGCACGTGGGGAAGCCGCTCGACGAGGTGACGCCCCGGGACCTGGAGGCCTACCGGGAGCACCTGGTCCTCACCCGTCACTACTCGAAGAATTCGGTGTATGGGACCCTGCGGGGACTCTCCTGCCTCTTCCGGAGCTTCGGTCTCTCCACGGCGGAAGCGCTGGAGGTGCCCCGGCGCCCGGCGAGGCTCCCCAACTTCCTCACCGAGGAGGAGGCGCACCGCCTCCTGGAGACACAGGCGGGCCATCCGCGGAACCGGGCGCTCCTCTACGTCCTGGGCTACGGGGGGCTACGTGTCAGCGAAGCCTGTCACCTGGACCTGGACGACGTGGACCTCGAGAACCAGGTCCTCCGGGTCCGGGCCGGGAAGGGGGACAAGGACCGGATGGTGGTCATCGAGGAGCGCACGGTCCAGGCGCTCCGGGAGTGGCTCCCGGTCCGCGCGGAAATGGCCAGCGGGGACACGCGCCTCTTCCCCGTCAGCACGGAGACGGTGGAGAGGGTGGTCCGGAAGGCGGCGGAGGAGGCGGGGATCACCCGGAAGGTCACCCCCCACACGCTCCGGCACACGCTCGCCACGACCCTCTTGAAACGGGGGCTCGACATCCGGTTCATCCAGAAGCAGCTGGGGCACGCCAGCGTGGCCACAACGCAGGTCTACACCCACGTGGACACGGAAGCCCTGAAGGACGCCTACCGCGCCGCCCGGCCCACCTACTGATGGTCCGCCGCCCGCGGGAGGGCACGCCTTCGTCGGGCACGTCCGGACCCATCCCCCGGCGGGTCCGGCGCCGGAGGCGCAGAGGTCGTCTCCCCGGGACCACCGGAGGCCGGATCCGACGGCGCCCCGTGCTCCTTCATGTGGAGTTCCAGTTCCACGGGCTGGCCCGGCCAGGGGACAGAGGTCACGGCCACGGGCTTGCCGCAGAGGGGACAGGTCACCCACTCGGACGCCATGCGCGTGAGGAGCATCCCGGGACCTCAAGAGCGTTTTCTCTCCGGAGCCCGGGGGGGACCACGGCTCACTCCTTTGTACGGCGAACGCCTCCCCGCGCCCTGTGACCCCCCGCCCCGCCCCGCAGGAATATTCCGTCATGGTCCTCGGGGCGGGGATCTTCGGGAGCGCTCTCGCCTTTCACCTCGCGCGCCAGGGACTCCGCTCGGTGCTCCTTTACGACGCAGTGCATCCCACGTACGGTGCGTCCGGAAAGGGAGCGGGGATCCTGTGCTCCCAGTGCTGGGACCCCTGGGACATCCGCGTGGTGGAGGAGACGAGGGAAGAGTACCGGGGCCTCGCGAAGGGGGAGCCCACCGTGGAGTTCGAGGAGAACGGGAGCATCCGCATGATCCGGACGGCGGGGCAGGAGGAGCTGCTCCGGGAGCGGCAGAGGCAACTCACGGACGCCGGGGTGGAATCGAGCTGGCTCACTCCGGACGGGATCTCCGAGAGGCTCCCCGGCATCTCGGTGGACGGTCTGCGCGCCGCCCTCTACACCCCCCATGACGCCGTGGTGAGCGCGCCGGGGACCACCTTCCGCTACGCCGAACTCGCCCTTTCGAAGGGGGTCGAGGTGGAGTGGGACCGGGGGACGGGATCCCTCCGTCGGGAGCGCGACGCCTGGCTCCTTACCACCCGGACCGGTGTCGCCCGGTCCCCGCGGGTGGTGATCGCCTGCGGCGCCTGGACCAAGGGGGTGCTGGGAACTCTGGGTCACGCTCTCCCCCTCGCGCCGTACCGGACCCAGGCGGCGCTCCTCGAGCCCCCCGTGGCCCAGGGGAGCTTCCCCTCCGTCCACGACACCGACCTGGACGTCTACGTCCGCCCCTATCCGGGCGGCCGCCTCCTCGCCGGGGACGGGACCCAGCTCCGGGAAGTGGATCCGGACCGGGTGAGCACGGGATCGGATTGGTCCTTCCTCGAGGACATCGCCCGGGCCTTCCATGTGCGATTCCCGCGGTGGAGGGAATCCCGTGTCCGGAGGTCCTGGGCGGGGGTGTGCGTGGCCACGCCGGACCGGCATCCCCTGGTGGGCCCCGTTCCGGGGGCCGATGGCCTCTTCGTGGCGGCGGGGTTCAACGGCTTCGGGGTGATGCGGGCCGGGGGGCTCGCCCGTAGGATGGCTGAGTCCCTGCAGGACGGCGACTGGGGGCGGCTCTCCCCGTGCCTCCCCGCCCGGTTTCGTTCGCCGGCAAAGCCGTTTTTGCCGCGTCCCGGGTTCACCCTGGAGGCCAACGAATGACGCTTGAGGGGGATGCTCTCGCCATCGCCCGTGCGGGGATCCGCGCGGTGGATCCGGTCCGGGCGCTCCGGGCGACGCTCTCGGTCCAGGGGTCCACGCTCCGGGTGGGGAAGGAAAGGTTCCCCCTGGGACGGACGGGGCACGTCTGGATCTTCGCCTGGGGGAAGGCGGCGGTGGGGATGGCCCGTGCGGCGGAGGAGATCCTGGGGGACCGCGTGGCAGGGGGTCTCGTGGCGTATCGGAAGGGCTCTCCTCCCTACCGGGGCGGCCGCCTGGAGGCGCTCCCAGGCTCCCATCCGATCCCGGGAGACGATTCCCGCCGGGCCGCGGAGCGGATGCTCCAGCGGGTCCGGGAGCCTGCGCCGACGGACGCCATCCTCTATCTCGTCTCCGGAGGAGGCTCTGCGATCCTGGAGGCTCCCGCCCCGGGGATCCCCTTCCGGGACCTGAGGGTCCTCCATGAACACCTGGTGGGCTCGCGCCTTCCCATCCAGGCCATCAATGCCGTCCGGAAGCACGTCTCGGCGGTGAAGGGAGGCCGGTTGGCCGCCGAGGCCAGGGCTCGGGTCCAGGTCTCCCTCGCCATCTCCGACGTGGTGGGGGACGACCCCGCCACCATCTCATCGGGGCCCACGGTCCCCGACCCCACCACCTACCGGGATGCGTACGAAGCCCTCGAGGAGGCGGGGGAATTGGGGGGCGTCCCGGGGAGCGTCCGGGAGCACCTACGCTCCGGGATGCGGGGACTGAGACCGGAGACCCCGAAGCCCCGGGACCCGCGTCTCCAGGGGAGCCGCTTTCTCGTCATCGCGAGCAACCGCCACGCGCTGGAAGGAGCCCAGCGGGAAGCGCTGCGGCGGGGCTACCGTACTCGCATCCTTTCATCCACCGTCACGGGAGAGACGCGGGAGGTGGCGGGGGTCCACGGTTCCATCCTCCGGGAGATGGTGATGTTCGGCCGACCCCTCTCCCCGCCCGCATGCCTCCTTTCGGGAGGGGAGACCACGGTGACCCTCCATGGGCGCGGGAAGGGGGGCAGGAACCAGGAGTTCGCCCTGGCGGCCATCCCGGCCATCGAAGGGCTCCCGGAGGCTCTCCTCATGTCGGTGGGCACCGACGGGATCGACGGGCCTACCGATGCGGCGGGCGGGTGGGTCAACGGAGAGAGCGCGGAGGGGGCTCGGCGGAAGAGGCTCTCGGTGACGGACGCGCTCCGGAACAATGCGAGCTACGGATTCCTGGAAAAGCTGGGCGGCCTCATTCGCCTGGGCCCCACGGGGACCAATGTGATGGACCTCCACATCCTCCTCGCGGGGACGCGCGCGAGGAGGTCCGTTCAGTTCTCTCCCGTGGAAGGGGGGGGGAGCGGGGCGAGGTAGGCCACCTGGCCCGGACCCTCCCGGTGGTCGGGGGACCGGAGCCGCTCCAGCGCATGCGCCAGGAGCTCGTAGGCCGCCTCCTCGGAGCGGGGATCCCGCCGGTCCTGCGGTTCCTCCACCGCGACCCGGAGGACGTCCTCCCGGACCTCGAGGGAAATGCGTCCGGGTCCGTTCCGGAGGGACCAGACGAGGCGCGGTTCCTGGGAGCGGTCATCGAGGCCCACCCATCGGAGCGAGCCGAACCAGCGGCCTGCCATCTGGCGGAGGACCTCGCCGGGGCGGGTCCCCGGGGCGAGCTGCACCTCGGCCACGGGCCGGGGTCCCTCAGGGACCTTCCGCCCGGATCGGGAGGGTTTCGCGTCCTCCGCCACCAGTCGATATCCCTCGGAGGTCCGCTCCACCACCCCGTACCGCTCCAGGCGGCGCAGGGCGCGGGCCAAGGACTCGGGGTGGACCCCCAGGGTGCGCCGGAGGCCATTGAACGCAACCCGGCCGGGGAACTGCGTGAGCGCGCGGACCACGCGGTCGTCCAACCGGGAGCCGTCCGCGGGCTCCGTCCCCGGGCTCTGGAGATCCGTCATACGGGAGAGGGGATGCGGCGAGAGGTCTAAATACTTTCTAATTGGAAGTATTGAAGGCTGGGGTGGGCCACGGGATCGGGACGGTGGGCTCCGGAGGGCGCGGGATCGTGGGCATCGGAGGACGAGAGGCTCCTGGGGAGATGTTGACCGGTTGGCCCGGGGTCCGGTCACGGGGCGGTGCGCCCCCCCGGGGAGGGCCTCCCGGTCAGGGATGGTACGGCATCCAGCCCTCGGTGTTGAACGGCACTCCCCAGTCGTGGTAGATGCTCTTCACGTTCATGTAGTCCAGGAGGCCGAACCGGCTCCCCTCCCCCCCGAGCCCGCTCTGCCGGTATCCCGCGTGGTAGCCCTGGGGGGACTCCGGCCCCACCCGGTTGATGTAGACCTCCCCGAACCGGAGCCCCTTCGCGGCCCGTTCCGCCACGGTGGCGTCCCGGGTGAAGACGTACGAGGAGAGCCCGTACTGGCCCCGGTTCGCCCGGTCCACGGCCTCGTCGACGTCCTCGACCCGGAGGACCGGGAGAACCGGACCGAAGATCTCCTCCTGGATGAGCGGGGAATCGTCGGCGAGGCCGGTGACCACGGTGGGTTCGTAGAAGGCGCCCTTGGGAGGGACGCGTCCCGAGGGAGCCTTTCCTCCCGCGATCACGCGGGCCCCATGGGCCCGGGCCTCCTCCACCATCTTTTCCACGCGGTCCCGGGCCCCCGTGCTCATGAGGGGACCCATGTCCATACCCGGGGTCCAGCCCGGCCCCACACGGAGGGAGCGGGAGAGCGTCCGGAGCTTCTCCTGGAAGCGGTCCGCCACCTTCTCTGCGACGTACACCCGTTCCCCCGCGATGCAGCTCTGCCCCGCGTTCCAGAACCGGGCGTACACCGTGGCCCGGGCCGCGTGGGAGAGGTCCGCATCGGAGGCCACGATGACCGGGGCCTTCCCCCCCAGCTCCAGGAGCACCTTCACGATCCCGTGGGAGGCGTACTGCATCACGCGCTTTCCGGACTCGGTGGAGCCTGTGAGGGTCACGGTCCTCGTGGAGGGATGGCGCACCAGCGTCTCTCCGATCTCGCCCCCCGGTCCCACCACGAGGTTCACCACACCGGGAGGGATCCCCACCTCGTGGAAGCACTGGACGATCCGGGTCGCGGTGAGGGGAGTGGCGCTCGACGGCTTGAGGACCACGGTGTTCCCGGTGAGGAGGATGGGGACCAGCTTCCGGGTGACGGTGGAGGCCGGGAAGTTCCACGGGGTGAGCGCCACGGTGACTCCCCGGGGTTCCAGGTGGAGGCGCAGTGTCTCCCCCCGGGGGAGGAGGGCGACCTCCTCCCCCGTGAGCGCCCGGGCGTAGCCGCAATAGAAGTCGAAGTTGTCGATGGCGCCATCCATCTCCGAGAGGGCCTCGTGCCGCACCTTCCCCATCTCGCGTGTCATGAGGAGAGCGATCTCCTCCCGCGCCCGCTCAAGACGCTCCGCCACCTTCCTCAGGAGATCGGCCCGCCGCTTGCCTCCGAGGGCGTCCCATCCGGGGAATGCCCGCTCCGCAGCCTCCACCGCCGCCTCCGCATCGTCCTTGGTCCCCTGGATCACGCGGGCAAGAGGCGACCCGCTCGCCGGATCGGTGAGCGTGTACGTCTCGCCGCGGATCCCCGTCCACTTTCCCCGGATGTAATGTCCCTTCTCGGCGAGCCCCCTCGGGATCTTCGCGGTCATGGCGGGGGATGGCAAGGGGACCGATGCTTATCTCGCTGCGGTGGAAGCACTCGGTCCCGCTCGGCGCCAATTCGCGCATGTGCCGAAATCGGGTCAAAACCCTTAATGCGTAGGGCGCCTATCCCTCTCTGTACTCCGGCCTCGGGTCGGACGAACGGGCGAAAGATGGCCAAGAAGGCGAAGAAGAAGAGTTCCAAAAAGAAGAAGTGAGGGGGAGACCCCCACCGAACTTCTCGGCGGGGGACGCAGGAACGTCCCCCAAACCCATTTGTCGCCCGGATTCCCCGTAAGGAGGCTTTTTGTGAGGGGTCCTTCTCGGGACGGCCGCATGGAACGGATCTTTGTGGGCGTGGCCTGGCCATACGTCAACGGGCCCCAGCACGTGGGCCATCTCGCCGGGAACATCCTCCCCGCGGACATCTTCGCCCGGTACCAGCGCCTCGCGGGCCGGGAGGTCCTCATGGTGTCGGGCTCCGACATGCACGGGACCCCCACCGCGGTCCGCGCCGAGGAGGAGAAGGTCCCGCCCGAGGAGATCGCGTTCCGGTTCCATGCGGTCGATGCCGAGTCCTTCCGCCGCCTGGGGATCTCCTTCGATCTCTACACCCACACGCACACCGAGATGCACTTCCGGACGGCACAGGGGATCTTCCTCACCCTCCTCCAGGAGGGCTATCTGGAGAAACGGACCACCGAGGCCACCTACTGCCCCCACCACGCACGGTTCCTGCCGGACCGCTACACCGTAGGGACCTGCCCCCATTGCGGGAACCCCGAGGCCCGGGGGGACCAGTGTGACGTCTGCTCCCGGCTCCTGGAGCCCCGGGAGCTCAAGGAACCCCGGTGCCGTCTCTGCGGGACTCCCGCAGAGTTCCGGACCACGGAACATTTCTATTTCCTGCTCCCCAAGCTCGAGGAGCCCCTCCGGGAGTACCACCGGAGGGTCGCCGAGCACTGGCGTCCCTCCGTGCGCAAGTTCACGGAGAACTTCGTGGCGCAGGGCCTCGAGCCGCGTCCCATCACCCGGGACATCGACTGGGGGATCCCGCTCCCCCTCGAAGGGTACGCGGGAAAGCGCCTCTACGTATGGTTCGAAGCCGTGATCGGCTACCTCTCCGCATCCAAGGAATGGGCGACCCGCACGGGGGACCCCGAACGATGGAAGCGGTTCTGGGACCCTTCGGCGCCGGTGCGGATGTACAATTTCCAGGGGAAGGACAACATCACGTTCCACACCATCTTCTGGCCCGCCATCCTCCTGGGCGTGGGGAACCTCGCGCTCCCGTACGACGTCCCCGCCAACGAGTTCCTCAACATCCGGGGCGGGAAGATCTCCAAGTCCCGCACGGGGGAGGAGGTCCCCGTCTACCTTCCGGACCTCCTGGAACGGTTCGACCCGGACCTCATCCGCTTCTACGCGGCCTACCACATGCCGCAGAACCACGACACCGAATTCGATTTCGACGAGTTCCGGCAGGAGAACGACCAGATCCTCGCGGACCAGTGGGGGAACCTGGTCCAGCGCGTGGTGAGCTTCGCCCGGAGCCGCTACGGTGGGAAGATACCGGAACCGCCCCGCGGGTGGAAGGCGGAGGAGAGCCCCCTGGGGGCGTGGATCGCACGGACGCACCAGGAGATGTCCCTCCACCTCGAAGAGGCGCGGTTCAAGGAACCCCTGGACCTCGCCCTGGCCCTGGTGCGCGAGGCGAACCGCGCCTTCCACGAGGGGAAGCCCTGGGCGAGCCCCGAACCGGACCGTTCCCGGATGGTGTTTGAAGGGCTCTATGCCGTCCGGTCCCTCGCCATCCTCCTGGGGCCTTTCCTCCCCTTCTCCTCCCAACGCGTGGCGGACCTCCTCGGGGAACCGGACCTTCTTGCCCCCGGGAACTGGCGGAAGGCCCTGGAGCCTCCGGAGCCGGGGCGACCTCTGGGGGAGGGGCCTCCGCTCTTCGCGAAGCTCCTCACGGAAGATCACCCTTCCGCCACCGCCTCCGCGTCCCAGGGAGGGTCCTCCCCCAAGGCAAAGGAAGGTGGGAGGGTCGCCGGACCCCATCCCCCCGAAGGGAAGGCCCCGCCCGCCCTCGATGTGGTGGTGGGCCGGGTCGTGGATGTCCAGGACCATCCCAAGGCGGACAAGCTCTACGTCCTCTCCATCGACCTCGGAGAAGCATCCCCGAGGACCGTGGTGGCGGGGATCAAGCCGTTCCTCCCTCCGGACGAGATCCGGGGGAAGACCATCGCCGTCCTCGCCAACATGGCTCCCCGACCCTTGCGAGGCGTCACCTCGCAGGGGATGGTCCTGGCCGCGGAGCACGGGCAGGAACTGGCCCTCCTTGTACCTCCCGAGGGGACCTTGCCGGGGACCCGGCTTGCGGGCGCAGCGAAGGGCATGGCCTCCATCACCGCCGACGAGTTCGCCCGCGCCCGGTTGGTGGTAGCATCCGTCCTCCCCCCGGCCACCGATGCCACCGTCCGGGTGGACGCGGGAAAGGGGCCGGTCCCGGCACCCGTCCTCCTGCCCGCTCCCAGCGCGGTGATCGTCCGTCTCGACCGTCAGGGAGAGGAGAGCCCCGAACCATTGCGGCTAGAAGGAGGCGGGTACCTCTCCCCCTCCCGGCCGCTCCCTCCCGGGGCCCGGGTCCGGTGAGGTCCGGCGAAGGAGGAGGGACTTCCACCGTGGCGAATCTCCGGCTCGATCTGCATGTCCACACGATTCACTCCCGGGATTCCCGGCTGACCGTGGAGGACGCGCTCCAGCGGGCGATGACCGAGGGCCTCTCGGGGATCGCCATCACGGACCACAACTCCATCCGGGCGCTGGCGCCGGCTCGCGCATTCCTCGAGGGGAATCGGACGTTCCTCCTCGTCCCGGGTGTGGAGGTGAGCACCACCTCCGGACACCTCCTCGTGTATGGCATGGACCGTGCGCCCCCTCCCCACCGCCCCATGGAGGAGACTCTGGATGCGGTCCGGGAGGCGGGAGGGGTCTCGGTCCTGGCGCATCCGTTCCGGTGGGCCCACGGGGTGGGCCGTCGTGCCGCGGAACGGCTTCCGGTGGCGGGCATCGAAGCGATGAACGGGAGGAACGCGGAGCTCCCCAACGCGCGGGCAGGTCTCGTGGCGGCATCGCGCCACCTCTCGGCCACCGGGGGAAGTGACGCCCATGAGGTCGGTAGCATCGGACGCTGCTACAGCGAGGCTTCGGAGGATGTCGCCTCCGTGGAGGATTTCCTAGAGCACCTGCGACGCGGTCGGATCCAGGCCGGGGGACGGAGTCGTTCCAGCGCCGAGAGAGTCTGGTTGAGCCTGGTCAATGCGGGCCGCAGGGTCCGTCGGGGGTTCCGGGGAGTATGATCCACGCTTTCGGCGCATCCCCAACAATTATGCGTTCCAGATTCTCCCGCCCCTAGCCAGGCCGAGGTGGCAGAATGGTTAATGCGACGGACTGCAGATCCGTTTCTTGGGGGTTCGATTCCCTCCCTCGGCTCTCGACACCGTTGCGACCCCCCCCTTGAAAGTGGCCTGCGGTCGACGGACTCCTCGTCGTTGGACTCTGGTTGGCGTGCCCGTTCAGGCCCCTGCCCGACCGTCCAGATTTGATCCGGTTGCGACAATAACAAGCCATAGGCTTACTGTGTGCCATCTATGAGCAGATGATAGCCCCGATCCAGGTGAACCCGTCCACTCGGGAAGAACTTGCCGCACTGAAGAGTTCCCGAAGGGAAACGTGCGACGAGCTCCTGAGGAAACTCTTGATGTTAATCCCGGAGGGGGACGAAGAAGGGGTCTACGCCGATGCGTTCCGGATCGGTCTGCTGAACGCCCGTCTCGACCTTCGCGCAGGCCGGGCCGTCTCGCACGGTCAGGTCAAGCGGCCGTTGGGCCTGTGAAGGTCTGGTCCATCGGCTGGACCGAAACGGCTCTCCGAGACTTGCAGAAGCGGGACCGGCCGGTAGCACAGTGTGTGGTCGAACGGCTGGAGCGGGCAGCCCGGGACCCTGCGCACTACTTCGAACGGTTGGTCGGATCCGATGAGCTCAGGCTGCGGATCGGAGACTACCGCATGCTGGCCGTTCTTTCCCCTGCTTCACGTCCGGGTCCCCGTGGCCGAAGATCCGACGCTCCCTGGCGCTGGACACCTTCAGACCTGTGCAGACCGAGGCCACTTCCAGGTCCACCTATCCGTGCCTCCTCCGCTCGCGGATCCACCGCGTTGGTCCGTTGCCAGAGGGTCGTACCGGTGGCGGAGGCGAGAATCCGGCCCAAGCGCCCCATCTTGCGGATGAACCCCTCGAGGCCCCGGTAGTCGGCGAGATGCAACCAGTTGACCGGCCTACCGACGAACGAGTTCGGGAAGCAATCCCCCCCGTCTCGTTTGCTCCGGTCCGTGGGGGCCCGTTCCTGATCCGGGGAGCGGAAGGGGTGCAGGTCGAGGAGGATCTCCCCCCCGGAAGGCAAGGGATCCGTTGTAGCGGGGACGGCCACTGTGGTATGGGTAAGGTTCCCCCCGCGGGCGGACATCGTCCGGACTTCCTTCGGCCGGGTTGCCCATCTCTGTCGGGGGAGTGGCACCCTCACGCGTGGAGTTCGCTTCACACGCTAAGACGCCGACATGCGATTATATAATCACGGAGGGGAATGCTCCACGCGTATCCTTCCATGGCCAGAAGGCATGAGGGTCTGAGACGCGTTGCCGTCGTCGTAGCGATCAGTTTCCTCCTGCTCACGTCGATCCTGCTCAGTGCTTTTTGGACCCACCCCGTCCGAGACACCGGGGCTCAACCCAGGATTGTGGCACTTAGCATCTCACCGAACGGCGTATCGGCGAGAATCCCCCGAGGGATCATTCCTGTTGTTTCTTCATTGTCACCTCTGGGAGCCACTCCTTTGCCACACCCTGTGACGCGGGAGGTAAAACGGAGCGCCGGCGGAAGCCCTGCGTTGCCTCCATCTCCATGGCAGGTCCCCGCGGCGTATCCGCAGGGTGCTCCCGTCCCCAATGAACCACTACTTTGGCAGAACCTGGGCCCACGGGCGATGGCAGTGAATTTGAGCCCCAGTGGCAGTCCCTCGTTCGGCCTTCCCGGTGCCGGAAAGACCGAGGCTTTCGCGGTGGACTTCTCCGACCCATCCATTATGTACGTAGGCGCGGCGGAGGAACCTTGGTGGGGACCCTACTCCCAATCGGGGGTGTTCAGGACATCGGACGGAGGGGCGACATGGGTCCAAGCGAGCACGGGGCTCGGAGATCCGGCCGTTGGTTCTCTCTGGCTGGACCCTTCGAATCCGGACATCGTGTTGGCCGCGACGCCCTCGGGGATTTACCGGACCTCCGACGGAGGTGGGCTCTGGTCGCTCGTTTCCGGTTCTCCCACCGGCGTTCTTAACAGTTCGGGTTCCACGGTCTACGCCGGGACCAGCAGCGGCATCCTGCTATCCAACGATTCCGGGCAGAGCTGGCACGCCATCTTCAACGTGTCGCAGGGAAACTCCATCACTGCCCTAGCCGCTGGCCCAAACGGGGTGGTCTACGCGGGAAGTTTTGACGGCTCGATCTGGGTCAGAAAGGGCTGGAATGGAGGCTGGGATTCGGTGGCCGGACCCTCGAATCGGGGACCCGCCTGGTTGGTGATCGATCCCAACTCCTCAGCCACGGCCTATGTCATGTATTGCTGTTGGCTCGGAGGGGCCGTTACCCATAACTTCGGAAGCTCTTGGACCCTCCTCGGAACCTATACCAATTCTATGCCGGAATCTCTCGCCATCGATCCCGAGAACAACCAGACCATCTATGTGGGGGGGGGCCAGGAACTGCAAATCTCCCATGATGGAGGAGCCACGTTTTCGTCAGTTACCTGGAACCTGGATACTTGGCACCTCCAATCGTGGCCCGGGCAGGCTGGGACATTTATCGCCGGGACCGATCAAGGATTGTTCAAGGTCACTGGGGGAGGCAGCACCGTCACCAGTCTGAATGGAAATCTGAGCACGGTAATCGCGTCCAGCGTTTCTGTGTCAGCTCGCACGATTCTCGTGGGAGCACAAGATTGGTCTCCCTTCTCCTCGTTCAATGGCGGCGGTAACTGGAGCGATCAGTGGAATGGAGCCGCGGTCGGGGAGGATGCGTCCATGTACATCGATCCGGCTGATCCCCTGCTGGTCTATGCGATTGGTGACTGTTGCGGGATGCAGGTATCAGCCGATGGGGGCCACACATACCAGGCGATCCCCTCTCTCGGAGGGACCGAAGCGAACAATCCCGAACCCCAAATTGTCTCCTTTAGCCCAGGTCACCCATCCTGGGTGTATTACGCGGGCCGTACGGGGATCTTCGAGACGGAGGATGGGGGGCAGTCGTGGTCTCAGGCCCCCCCATCCTGGGCGTTCACGAACACGAGCCTAGTCTCGGTGGACCCTTCTGATGCGAACACCATCTTTGTGGGAGAGGGCACGGATCTACACGCGCCCAACTTCTATACACTGAGTCAACCGTGCGAACTGTACTACACCCACGACAATGGCTCGACCTGGAATCAGGCCACGCTCCACAATGCCACCGCCTGCTACTATCCCTCCGCGATTGCCTTCGATCCGGTCAATTCGTCCATTATCCTCCTGGCGATCACGAACAGCCCGTTCAACGGTGGTGGCATCTATGTGAGTGTCGACGGGGGCGCAAACTTCTACCCCACAGGTCTCCAGGCGACATCCTCCACCATGCTTCCAAACACCGCCGGTCAATACGGCGGGTGGGACGTGGGATTCGTCTCCATCCCTCCCGTTCCAGTTAATCGGACCGTCGCGGTGGCCGCCACCACAAACGGGCTATATCTGACCACCTCCCCCACGGGACCGTGGCACTCCATTCAGGGCAACATAGTTCCCAGGTACGCGACCGATTTCGCGGCTGCGAACAGTGGGATATATGCCGCCACAGTGGGAGCGGGTGTCAACTATCTCAACCTTTCCAACGCACCGGTCCTGACGGTGAACTTCGTTTGGAACGGGTGGGCGGTCGGCGATTCCCCATGGTCCGTTGACCTTGGGGGCGTCACCGAAACAGGATCCGGGAGCACGCTCACGTTTGACGTAGTCAACGGGACGACGTACCAGTACGTCATCACTCCCCCCGCAGGATACACAGCGGACCCCGTACGGGGGTCTCTCACGCTCGATTTCGCGGACCAGACGGTCCTTGTGAACATGACCCGGGAGGTCTACCCCGTCACGTTCTCCGAGACTGGACTCCCCAGCGGTACGACCTGGTTCGTGAACGCCACCAATACACAGACCGGCTATTTCCTCCACAACTCCTCCACATCGAGCATGATCGAATTGCAAGTGCCCAACGGCACGTACGCCTACGGGGTGAGCTCGCCCGGGTGGCAAGCTGCCCCGGCCAGTGGGAGCGTGACGGTAAGCGGCGGCCCAACACCCGTATCAGTGGTGTTCTCTCAGGTCACCTACCCGGTAACATTCGACGAAGCTGGGCTTCCCACAGGAACTCAATGGTCGATAGCACTAGCCGGCTACCAGTTGTCATCGACGACCGGTGCGATCACGTTTCACGAGGCGAACGGAACGTATCCGTTCTCGGTGGGGAGCATCGCGGGTTACAAGGCGAGATCCGCTTCAGGGGCGGTGACCGTGAGCGGCGCGGCGGTCACCGAGGCGATCACGTTCGCGCGGGTTACCTATGCCGTGAACATCACGGAGGCGGGGCTTCCGACGGGAACGAGTTGGACCGTGACCGTGGGAGGAGTCCCGAAGACCTCGACGTCGGCGCAGATCACCTTCCAGGTGCCCAATGGGACGTATGCGTTCTCCGTGGGGCCGGTCCCAGGCTACACGGTAGCCTTGGCTACCGGAAGCATCAATGTCTCGGGGGAACCGGTCCACGTGGCCCTGACGTTCTCGGCATCCGGTGGCGGTTCGTCGTCCGGGTTCCTGGGGCTTTCTGGAGATACCGGCTACTACGTCTTGGGGGGAATCGTGATACTGGTGGCGGTCGTGGTCGCGGTGGCGGCGCGTCTTCGCCGGAAGGGCAAGTAGGAAAGGGCACGAGCTCGCGTGAGATGTCGTGTCAAGATTTCCACCCTTTCCCTCAGCGTCGGAAGGGTGTCAATTTGCGTTGTGAGGGGGTGGGAACCCTTGGTGTGCCCCGGTCACGGGACGGCGGACGTTTGGTCCCGATACTTTGGAAGACGGTGGATCATCAACAAACAAATCCGCAAGTCAGCTTCGAGGGGCTACGATCCGGGCTTGCTGCCTCCCGGCGTCGTGGAATCCCCCGGGCGGAATAGCTGAAGGTAGGCGTCCTCCAGGGAAGGAGCCACGTTGGAGAAGGAGCGCAGAGAGCCCCCGGCCTGGCAGGTAGCAAGGAGTTGCGACCTCCTCTCTTCGGTTCCGTCGTAGGCGAGACGGTAGCGCGTGGGACTCATCGTCGTCCGGCGCAGGGACAGGCGGTCCACAGCAGCCAATAGCTCCGGCGAGGGAAGGGTGGCGAATTCCACCTCGAGCTGCGAGGCCTCAAGCTTCCCGACGAGCTCCGGGATCGAACCCTCCCTCCGGATCCGACCATGGTCGATGAAGATCACCCGGTCGCAGACGTCGGTGACCTCGGGCAGAAGATGGG
>JAJZYH010000017.1 GCA_021798195.1 Thermoplasmata archaeon | reverse complement strand
CACTGTGAACGGCGAGGAGCTCATGGCCCTGTGCAAGCGCAGGGGTGTCTTCTGGCCCAGCGCCGAGCTCTACGGAGGTGCCCAGGGGCTCTACGACTACGGACCCGTGGGCGTCGCCATCAAGAAGCGCCTCGAGGAAGCCTGGGTGCAGTGGTTCGTGGGGCTCTCCCCCGACTATCATCTCATCGACCCCGCGGAGATCCTGCCCGAGGCGGTGGTGCGCGCCTCGGGACACCTCGCGAACTTCGCCGACCTGGAGGTCCTCTGCGGCCAATGCGGGACCGCGTCCCGGGCCGACCACCTCCTCGAGGAGGCCGGCGTCGCCTCGGGGGAAGGCCTCCGGCCGGAGGAGGTCCGTATCCTCCTCGAGGAACGGAAGGTCCGGTGCCCCCGGTGCGGGGCGGAGAAACTCAGCGTCCCCACCCCGTTCAACCTCATGTTCGGCCTCGATTTCGGGGCCACGGGCCGGGAGAGGGCCTACCTCCGGCCGGAGACGGCGCAGGGGGCCTACCTCGCCTTCCCCCGGATGTGGGAGGTGGCCCGCAAGCAGCTCCCCTTCGGCATCGGGGTCATCGGGAAGGCGTACCGGAACGAGATCGCCCCCCGGCAGGGCCTCTTCCGGATGCGGGCGTTCACCCAGGCGGAGCTCCAGATCTTCTTCGACCCCGAGGAGTTCCTCCCGGAGTGGGAGCCCATGGCGGATCTCGCCATCCCCGTCCTCCGGGCCGACGAGCGGGCTGCCGGGAGCCAGGAGGCCCGTCCCCGGACCGTCCGGGAACTGGTGGAGAAGGGGGGCCTTCCCCCCTTCTACGCGTTCCACATGGCCGTCCTCTTCCGGTTCGCACGGGACGTCCTGGGCTACCCCGCGGACCGGATCCGGTTCCTGGAAAAGAACGAGAAGGAACGTGCGTTCTACAACCGGATCCACATGGACCTCGAGGTGAAGCTGGACTCCCTGGGCGGGTTCAAGGAGATGGGTGCCGTCCATTACCGGGGCGACTACGATCTCACCCGGCACGGGGAAGGCTCCGGAACCGACCTTTCGGTCACCACCTCCCGGGGGAAGCACCTGGTCCCGCATGTCCTGGAGGTGACCTTCGGCGTCGATCGGAACCTGTGGGCCCTCGCGGACCTCCACCTGGCCACCGAACCTTCGCCGGATCCCGGGGAACCTCCCCGGACGGTCTGGCGCCTCCCCTCCTATCTCGCCCCGACGCTGGTGGGGGTGATCCCCCTCATCCGGAAGGAGCACACTTCCTTCGCCCGGGAACTCTCCGGAAAGCTGCGCGACGAGGGGCTTTCCACCGCTCTGGAACTCACGGGCTCCGTGGGGAAGCGTTACGCGCGCCTGGACGAGATCGGGGTCCCCCGCGCCCTGACCATTGATGCGGAGACGATCACCCAGGGCACGGTGACCATCCGGGACCGGGACACCCGGGCCCAGGTCCGGCGGCCGGTCATCGAGGTGGCGGCCGCGCTCCGGCCCGGGAGCATCCCTCCCCGGTTCTCCGCCGGAGCGGGCGAACCTACCCCGGGAACGCGCTCGATATCAATTTAAGACCCGGGACTTCTCTCCCTCTTCGATGGTCGACGGCGCCCAGGAGCCTCCGGCTCCGCCCACCTCCCAGAGTCCCGCGCCGGCACATCCTCCGGCGCCTCCCCCGGAGACCTCCCTGGAGCGTCTGCGGGGGGTCCGGGTGCTGAGCCAGGGGTACGGGGACATCACCAAGCTCCGGGAAATGGCTGCCAAGTGGAACAACAAGGCCGCGAAGCTCAAGCACAAGGCGGCCCAGTTCATCACCCGGATGGAGAAGGCACGGCACCGGGCGACCGTCTACCGGGAGAAGCAGAACACCTACCTGGCCAAGGTCCCCCTCGTGGAGGGGACCATGGCCGACCTGGAGAAGGAGCTCCAGGCCGGTGCCCACCCGGGAGGGCAGGGGATCCGGCCGCAGGACCAGTCCCGGATCCACGTGAAGATCCGGAGGCTCCAGGAACGGATCCTCAACCTCCAGAGGAAGGCCCGGATCTACGAGACCAAGGCCGCCCACCAGATGGCCATCGCGTCCCAGAGGAAGATCACCGCCGACACGTACATGGAGCAGGCCCATGCGGCCGAGACGGAAGCCGCGAATCTCACTTCTCGCGCCGACCGGCTCCAGCGGGCCAGCGAACCGGAGATGCCACCTCCTCCGGTGAGCCGCCCGCCCGGGACCGGTAGCGCATGAAGCTCGTGGTCACCGTGGGCATGCCGGGCTCCGGCAAGGACGAGCTCGTGGCCGTGGCCCGACGGATGGGGTTCCACGTGCTCAAGATGGGGGACCTGGTCCGGAACGAGGTGCATCGGCAGGGCCTGAGCCTCTCCCCCCAGAACCTCGCCCGGGTCGCCAACGAGGAACGGGAGCGGCACGGACCCTCGGTCTGGGCGAAGCGCATCGTCCCCCTCATCACGGAGACCCGGACCCTGGTGGACGGCTGCCGGGGCGACGCCGAGGTGAACGTGTTCCGGCACAATTTCGGGGACCTCGCGGTGGTGGGCATCTATGCCTCCCCCGAGACGCGCTATCAGAGGCTCTCGAAGCGGGGACGCGGGGACGACGGGCTGCGCCTCGAGGACTTCTACGAGAGGGACCGGCGGGAGCTCAAGTGGGGCATCGGGAACGCCTTCGCCCTCTCCGATTTCATGATCATCAACGAGGGGTCCCTCGCGGAGCTGGAGGCCCAGGCGCGGGCCATCCTCCAGAAGATCCTGGACCGGGACGACTGATCCCTCAGGGGTTCTCCCCGTCGGCCGCCTCGGGGGGGGGCCGCTCCGCCACTTCGTAGGGCCAACCCCCCTCGGTGAGCATGGGAAGGAGGCGGTCCGTCCGTTCCACGTCGAGGATGAGGGCCATGCGGTCCGCCCCGGGACCCATGCGGCGCGCGAGCTCCTCCAGGTTCTTCACCAGGACCCCGTCGGAGGCCCCCATGAGCTTCCGGTGGCCCCGCCCCGGGTGGAGCTTCCGATCCCAGACGCGCGCGAGCTCCTCCGCCGATGCGGCGGAGAGGGGGGCCCGGGTCAGGGACCTCTCCGCGAACCCCTCCCGGAGGAGGTCCGTGGCCCCGATGGACCCCACGAAGAGGTCGGCGTAGTGGTCCGAGGAGGGGTCCACCCCCGCCACGGGGATCCCCCGCCCATGCGCCCATCGCAGCGCCGCGACGTACGAGGGAGAGGGGAGGCGGACCTCGCCGAAGCGGGCCAGCGCCCGCGCATAGGCCGTCTCCGAGGGAGAGAGGGGGACCTCGGGCTCCTCCTGTGGCTCCAGGAAATGTCGCTCCAGGGCGCTCACGTCCTCCGGAGAGAGCCCCAGGGCCACGGAGCCGGCGGAGGAGCCCGTGAGGACGGTCTCCACCCAGCTGGCCTCCCGGACGAGCCCCCGGACGGCACCCACCACCAGGACGGTGGGATGCTGTGGCTTCCGGGGCAGAGGCGTCCTCCCGGGATCCCTAGGATCGGGCGCGCTCCGAGAGGAGCTCCCGAAGCTCCTCGGGGCCTCCCCTCCGGCGGATCTCCACGTAGGTCACGAGGGGAGTCCCGTGGATGTTGGTCCGGGTCTTCCGCTCCGGGACCACGAAGAAGGCCTGCCCTTCGGCGACGCGGGCGATCTGGCCCAGGAGGCTCGCCCGCCGCTCGGCGGACCTGAGGTCCCCCACGCCCATGAGCACCACTTCCTCCCGGGGGGCCGCCTCGGGCCGGGCCAACGCGTCGAAGGGGGACCGGGTGGTGACCACCACATCCCATCCCTGGTCGTCGAGCTGGGCGAACACCTCGCGGATCCAGTCCCCTTCCGGGGACGGGGAGGAGGGGGCGCCCACCGTCTCCTCCTCCTCGCTCTCCCGGGAGCGGAACGGGCTCTGCGGGGTGAAGGGGTCGAGGGCGGCGGCGAGAGTCTCCCCCAGGAACCTCTCCAGGCGCTCCACCACGTCCACCTCGGCGCCGGCACCCTCCTCGTAGAGCTGGATGGTCCGGCGGGACACCCCGGCCACGTCGGCGAGGGCCCCCAGGGAGAGGCCCCGCTGCTCCCGGGCCTGCCGGAGCCGGTGGCTGTCCAGGCGGGCGAAGATCCCCCCGGGGCTCGAGAAGAGGAACGGGGGGATCCCCTCCCACAGGAAATCCTCGAGCGTGGTGAGCGTCACGATGCCGATCCCGTAGCGGCTGTAGAGCACTCCGTCCGTGAGGGACGAGGCGCCCGACGCGTGGCCCACGAGAAGAGGGGTCCCGTGGAGGAGCCGGGCCTGGGTCCGGAGCCGGTTCGCCTCCTCCGGCCCCAGCGCATCGATGTTCTTCAGGACCTTGATGAGGAGGAGCGTGGAGTCCCGGCGGGCGATGAGGTCGAAGCTCGACGGGCGGGTGTTGTGCAGGTCGTACAGGAAGAAACCCGCCCGCTGAAGGATGGTGCAGACCCGCTTCACCCCTTCCTGCCGGCTGAAGGCGGAGCTCATGGACTCACCGGTGCGATTCTATCTGGTATATATAGAGCCTCCCGAGGTTCCGCCGAGGGCATCCCCCCGTGCCCGGTGGGCGTTCCGCGGTACGTGCTCGACACCGTGGCCGCACAGGAACGACGGGGGACGCGATGCTCCGCCCCCCTCCGGCATATGGGGGAAAGGAGGGAGTCACATCGGAGGACGCTATCCCGCGCGGAACGGCCCACTCCCGTGAAGCATCCCCCGCTCCCCGGGGTCCGCCGCCAGCGCCGCGCTCCGCCAGCGGATCCCGCCTAGCGATGGTCTCTTGGGGTGCGGCCCCTCCAGGACCCCGAAGAGGATGACCGGGACAACACTCCCCGCCAAAGGGATCCGCTGGGGACCGATCCGGGGGACGCCGCTCCTGCGAGTGGGGTCCCGGGATCCCACCCTCGTCGCCGCGGACATCCACATCGGGCTATCCTGGACATCGCCCCGGGGGGCGAACCCTCCCCAAGGGGACCCCTTGGAACTCGCGGAGAGGCTCCTCCACGGCCTCGCAGAGTCCCGCGGGAGCGCCCTCCTCATCGTGGGGGACGTGAAGGACCCGATCGCACCCACCCCCTGGTTCGTGCGTCGCCAGGTACGGGAGTTCTTCCAGCGCCTCCTTGACGAAGGGATCCGGGTCGAGGTGGTCCCGGGGAACCATGACGCCGGACTCTCCCGGATGGTCCCGGAAGGAGTGGTGATTCATCCCCTGTCGGGTCTCCTGCGGGGAACCGTGGGATACTTCCACGGCCACGCGTGGCCCTCGCGCGAGATCCTGGAACGCGCCTCGGTGCTGGTCACCGGCCACCTTCACCCCGGTTTCCGGCTCGCCCCCTCCGAAGCACGGAGCCGTACCGGGAAGGAGCCCTGCTGGATCCGGGTCCGGTGCCCGCCCGCCGCCACCCCTCCGAAGGGGGCACGCCGGATACGCCACCCACCCCCCCGCGCGCGGGAGATCGTGGTGCTTCCGGCGTTCAATCCGCTCTGCGCGGGGGAGGCGTTGAACCGGGAGGCGCCGCACCGGGGCCGACGATTCCTCGTCCGCCACTTCCTTTCCCGGGGAGAGGCGAGGGCGTACCTCCTGGACGGCACCGATCTGGGCCCCCTCACGTGGGGCCTCGCATAGACCCCTTCAAGGCTCCGCGCTTCCGGCCCTCCCGGAAGTCCGGCCCACGGGCTGTCCGCCGTTCCGAGGCTCCCGGACCTTCGCCGTCGCTCCGGACGGTGCTGGAGCGAATGTCGACGGAAGCGAGAACGGGACCGCACACCGTCTCTGGGCAAAACTCATGAAGCGGGCCCCCCTCGCGCCCTCACCAATGCCGCTCGTCAGCGTCGTGATGGGGAGCAAGAGCGACTACGACTGCATGTCCAAGGCCGTGGACCTCCTCAAGGAGTTCGGCGTGGAGACCGAGTGCCTGGTGGTCTCCGCCCACCGGACACCGGATCACATGTTCGACTATGCCCGGAACGCCGCGGATCGGGGGATCGAGGTGATCATCGCCGGGGCGGGGGGTGCGGCCCACCTACCCGGGATGATCGCCTCCCTCACCACGGTCCCCGTCATCGGTGTCCCGGTCCCCAGCAAGCATCTCTCCGGCATGGACTCCCTTCTCTCCATCGTCCAGATGCCCCCCGGCATCCCGGTGGCCACCGTGGCCATCGGGGGCGCCGACAACGCCGCGCTCCTCGCTGTGCGGATCCTGGGGATCTCCCACAAGGATCTTTCCCAGGCGCTCTCCCGCTACATGAAGAAGCAGACCGAGGGCGTCCTGAGAGACAAACTCCCGTGAAGAGCCCCCGGATCCAACCGATGAATGTGGGAATCCTGGGCTCGGGCCAGCTTGGCTGGATGATGATCCTGGAGGGCCGGAAGCTGGGAAACCGATTCTACATCCTGGCCGACGAACCGGGCCCGGCCGCCCGGGTCGCCGACGTTTGCCTGCCCGTGCGTGACTACGAGAAATTCGTGGACCTGTGCGACGTCGTCACGCCGGAGTTCGAGCATGTGGATCTCCGTGCCCTGGAGTACGCCCACCGGCAGGGGAAGCTCTTCCCGCCTCTCGAGTCCGTGGTCCTGAAGACGGACCGGTCGCGGGAGAAGCGCTTCCTCCGGGACCACGGGTTCCCCATCCCCGATTTCCAGGTGGCGCGGGACGCCGCGGAAGCGCTCGCCCTCGCGAAGCGCATGGGGCGGGCCGTGATCAAGGAATCCCGCGGAGGGTACGACGGGAAAGGGCAGACCTACGTCGGTGTGGGGCCGGGCGCGGCGGCACCCCTGCGGCCCGCCCCCTCGTACGTGGTGGAGGAGTACGTGGACTTTGACGGGGAGGCCTCCATCATCGCGTCCCGGGACGCGCAGGGCAGGAAGCTCTTCCACCCGCCGTCCTCCAACGAGAACCTGGAGGGCATCCTGCTCCGCAGCGAGGCCCCGCACGCCGACCTGGGCATGAGGGACATCGCCTCGAGGCTGCTCGATGCACTGGGCTACGTCGGCGTGCTGGCCGTGGAGTTCTTCCTCGTGGACGGGAAGGCGCTCATCAACGAGTTCGCCCCGCGCGTCCACAATTCGGGTCACCATACCCTGCACGGTTCCTCCATCTCCCAGTTCGAGCAGCACCTGCGGGTGATCACGGGGCTCCCGGTGCCCGAACCGGTGCTGTTCCGGCCCAGCGGCATCGTGAACGCCGTGGGGGTGGAGGTGGACCGGAGGATGCAGGAGAAGCTGCTCAAGGTCCCGGAAACGCGGACCTACTCCTACGGGAAGAGCGGGCTCCGGAAGCGCCGGAAGATGGGGCACGTGAATGTCACCGCATCCAGCCGGCAGGAGCTCACGGCGAGGATCCGGGAGGTCACCCGGGTGCTGTACGGCGGCGACCCGCTCCCCTGTTTCCTTCCCTGAGCCGCGGCCAACTCCCCGGTGGGACCCTCCGGAGTCTGGACCATATGCGATGTCCCCCCGCGTCTTCCCCTCGAAGTCCGGGAGCACCTCCCGGCGCTCCCTCCCGGGTCCCTGCACGGAAACGGGCCTCCGCGGGAATGCTTCGACCTGTCCAGAACCGGGCGGCTGGATTCACTGCCCCTGGCCCAGCGAGAAGCCGGGCTTGCCATCGAACGTGAAGAGGCCCTCGGTCTTGATGGCCGGCAATCCCGCGTCCACCAGCCGCGAGAGCAGGGCGATCACCTGCGGGTGGGTGACCGGCGCCCCCTCCACGGGGGACTGGAACCGGCAGCGCCAATGGTCCACGCAGAACGTCTCGGGCACGCCCCCCGGATAGACCTTTGTGCCCCGGTTGGTGATCATCACGAGCCGCAGGCCCTCCCCGGAGAGACGCTCGACGCGATGGCCCAACTCCTCCGCGGCTCCCTGCCACTCCACGAACGCGTCCACGCCCACGAGTTCCTTCACGGGCCGGGGTCGTTCCTTCAGCCCCACGGAAATGGGGGAGTCGTGTGCGGGGTAGTCCACGGGCTTCAGCACCCGGGGGCGTTGTCCCAGGCGTGCGATGACGGCGTCCGCGAACTCCCGGGTCCCCACTTTCTCCCGGGAGACTTGGGCATCGTAGATGTCGTAGGTGTGGATCCCGTCCTCGATGGTCTTGAGCCACGCATTGTGCACCCTCGCAGCCACGTCGCCCTGGCCGATGTGCACCAGCATCTGCACCGCGGCCAGGAGCAGCCCCGACGGGTTCGCCACGTTCTGCCCCGCCCGGCGCGGGGCCGACCCGTGGATCGCCTCGAACATGGCCACCTGGTCGCCGATGTTCGCACTCCCACCGAGGCCCACGGACCCCGCGATCTCTGCCGCGACGTCAGAAAGGATGTCGCCGTAGAGGTTGGGCATCACGATCACGTCGAATTGCTCGGGCGAATCGGCCAGCTTGGCGGCCCCGATGTCCACGATCCAGTGCTCGCTCTTCAGGTCCGGGTACTCCGCGGCCACCTCCTCGAAGATCCGGTGGAACGTCCCGTCGGTGAGCTTCAGGATGTTGTCCTTGGTGAAGCACGTCACCTTGTGGCGGCCGTAGCGCCGGGCGTACTCGAAGGCGTAGCGGATCACCCGTTCCGAGCCCGGCCCCGTGATGAGCTTGAGGCACTGCATGACGTCGGCCGTCTGGCGATGCTCGATGGCCCCGTAGACGTCCTCCTCGTTCTCCCGGACGATCACCACGTCCATGCCGGGATGCCGCGTGGCCACGAACGGGGCGTACGAGATGCAGGGGCGGACGTTGGCGAAGAGCCCCAGGGTCTTGCGCACGGTGACGTTGAGGCTCTTGAATCCGCCGCCCTCCGGTGTGGTAATGGGGGCCTTCAGGAACACGCGGGTCCGGCGCAGCGATTCCCAGGCCGCGGGTTCGATGCCCGCCGAGATGCCCTTGTCGTAGACCGCCTGGCCGATCTGGATCCTCTCCACCGCGAGGCGGGCCCCGCCCGCCTGGAGGATGCGCAGGGTCGCCTCCATGATCTCGGGACCGATGCCGTCCCCGTAGGCCACGGTGATGGGCACCGCAGGACCTCCCCCCATCTCACTCTTCCCTTCCATGTTCTTGCCTCCCCCTCCCCCACGTTTCCCCGTTTATCACGCCTTGGAGGCTCCCCTCCTCCGGGATCGCTCCCACGGATCCGGCGGGGAGTCATCGAAAGGGGGGGAAGGGGAAGCTAAGGGGAGGTTTCCCGCCCGCGAGAAACCCCACGGTGGAATGACCATTCACACCGACTTGGGGAGGAGCAGGGAACGCAGTCGGGGGGCGATCTCCCGGGGGTCGGTGATGGGGGAAAGGCACCGGTTCCCCTGACAGATCAGCGCCCGGGCGGAGGAGGGATGGGACCCGACGGCCGCCCCCACCTCCTCCGGCAGGCTGAAGGGCGGACCCGGAGGGTGCGAGAGGACCAGTTTGCGGGGATGGGGTGCCCGCACCGCGGCCCGGAGGAGTTCCTTCGCAGCCTCACCGTCCCCGTGGATCACGACCCGGACGGCGGGCGTGGCGAGCTCCGCCGCCGCAAGGGCGGCTCCGGCCGCGAAGAGCCCCGCCCGGCGCACCCGGGGGAGGATCGACCCGAGGAGGCGGCGGGACTCCGCCTCGAACTCCTCGGAATCGGTGAGGGCGGCGAGATGGGCGAGGCCCAGGACGGCGGAGGCATTGGGAGAGAGATGGGGGGTGTCCTCGAGGGGGGTCACCACCGACCCGATGGCCCCCACCCTGGGCCCGTCATAGATGGACGGGGCAATGTCGCAGAGGAGTCCGGACCCCTCGTCCCGGAACTTCCCGAGGGTGAGGGTGAGGATCTCCCGGGCCCGTTCCAGGTAGCGCCCCTCCTGGGTCACCTCCGCGAGGTCCAGGAGTCCCCGTGCAAAGTCCACCTGGTCCTCGAGGAGACCCCACCCCGACGGGCCCTGGGGGCCCAGTTGATGCGCCACCCCGCGCGCCGGCTCGTACGCCTCGGCGAGGAATCGGTCCGCGGCCTTCCGGGCCGTGGCGAGGGCCATGGGATCTTCCAGGAGGCGGGCAGCGTGGGAGATGGCCCCGATCAGGATCCCGTTCAGGGAGGAATAGTGGGCATCGTCCACGTAGGGCCGGGGCCGGGCCGACCGGGCGCGGATCATCTTCGCCCGGGCGGATTCGAGCCACGTCCGGACCTTCTCTTCCGGCACCTTCAGCTGGAGGGCGATCTCCCGGGGGGAGAGAAGCCGGTAGAGGACGTTCTGCTCGGGATCGTGCGGCATCTGCCCCGCGGTCCCCAGGCCATAGTACCACTGGACCGTTCGGAACTCTTCCGACGTGAGCAGGCGTCGCAGCTCGGTCCGGGCCCAGGTGTAGTAGCTCCCGTCGTCCCCCGGCTGGTTGTCCGCGTCCTGGCTGGCCCCGAACCCTCCTTTCGGGTCGGACCCCCACACGGTGAGGATGTAGGAGAGCGTCCCCCGGACGACCTCGAGGAAGTCCGCCTCCGGGGCATAGGTGTACGCCTCCACGTACGCCCGGAGGAGGTGCCCGTTGTCCACGGCCATCTTCTCGAAATGGGGGATGTGCCAGGCTTCGTCCACGGAGTAGCGGTGGAATCCGCCTCCGAGGTGGTCGTAGATCCCGCCGTGCGCCATCCGGCGAGAGGTGTGGACGGCGGCCTCCAGGGCCCGAGGGTCCCCCGTGGCCAGGGAATCCCGGAAGAGGAACGAGGTGGCCATGGGGTGGGGGAACTTGGGTGCCGACCCGAACCCTCCCTCCCCCGGGTCATACGCCTCCCGCAGTGCCGCCCGCGTTTCGGCGAGGAACTCCTTGGTCTCCGTCTGCCTCTCCTCCGGGGGCGCGGCCAACCTGCGCAGCGCGTCCTGGACCGCTTGAACGTTCTCCAGGATGTGATCCCGGTCCTCCTTCCAGAGCCGCGCCACCTCTCCCAGGAGCCGGGCGAAGCCGGGTCGGCCTCCGGTGTCCTTGGGGGGAAAGTACGTGCCCCCCAGGAAGGTGGTCCCTTGCGGGGTGAGGAACGCGGTGAGCGGCCAGCCCCCCTCTCCGGTGAGCGTCCCCACCTCCCTCTGGTACCGGCGGTCCACCTCGGGGTTCTCGTCGCGGTCCACCTTGACCGGAAGGTAATGGGCGTTGAGGAGGCGGACGACCTCGGGGTCCGAGTAGGTCCCCTCGTCCATGACGTGGCACCAGTGGCACCAGACGGCCCCCACGTCGAGGAGGACCGGCCGGTCCAGGCTCGCCGCCTCGCGGAATGCCTCGGCTCCCCAGGGACGCCATTCCACCTTCTGATGGGCGGCTTCCCGGAGGTAGGCGGAGCGGGCGGTGGCGAGGCGCGCAGCTCCTTCGGGTTTCGGCGCGGGGGAGGAGCGATGGGAGGTCTCTCGGGTCATCCGGAACGGGGAGCGGGGAGGGCTCTTAGCCCCTCCTCTCCCGCACCCGGTTCATACGAAGGGTTCTTGGTGGAACCCCCCTCGAGGGAAGCGTGGCGACGGGCGCGCCCCTCATCCTTCCGGACCGCCGCAGCACGGTCTGGGTCACCACGGGGTTGGGTCTCATCCTGCTGCCGCTCCTGCTCTTTCCGGGGAACTGGACCTCCGATGCCCCCATCGCTCCCCGGATCCAGGCCCTCTGGACACTCTTCGCGGTCCTGGTCTACTCCGGGATCGCCATGGGGCTCGTGTTCGTGGTGGCGGGGCTCCATCGGGCCATCGTCCTGTGGTCCGGGGAGGAGTTCCGGGAGACGACCCCCCGCCGCCACGCCTTGGCCAGGGCGCTCCGAAGGCCCGGCGCGCTCCCGTGGTACGTCGGAACGGCGGTCCTCTACGGGCTCTTCTTCGGATTCTTCACGAACCTCCTGGGGGTGACCGTCCATTCCACCATCCCCGCGTCGGGCTATCCGTTCCTCACCCCGGAGCTCTGCTGCGGCTACCCGGGCATCACCCCGGGCCTCATCCTCGTGGTGACCCCGCATTTCGAGCTCACCATCAACCCCGAGACGATCCTGCTCCTCGCCGCCGGGACGGCGTTCTTCTCCACCAACATCATCGCCTCCATGGCCCTCTTCCGCCACGACTCCTCACCCTGGGGAGGCTCCAGTGCCGCCTTCCTGGCGGGCCTGGGGGCGGTCTTCGTGAACTGCCCCACGTGCGGCACGATCCTCCTGGTGAACGTCCTCTCCTCCGCGGTGGCCACAGGGGTCCTGGTGAGCTGGACCCTCAACGAGACCCCGCTCATCGTGGCCGCGTTCCCCCTCTCCTTCCTGGCGCTCGCCTGGTGCGCCCACCGTCTGAGCCGGCCCCCCGCGTCGTCCCTCGCGTGCCGCTGGCCCCCGCCCCCGGGGGGGACAGGGCCGGGAGGGTAGGTCCCTCGTGAGTCCGGGGGTCGCCGCGGAGCAATTCCTTATAAACGGCTACTGTGTCCCCGCGCCCGCTCGAGGGAACCCGATATGGAAATGCAACCCGGTCAGATGGCCTACGACCGCGCCATCACGGTCTTTTCACCCGATGGACGACTGTTCCAGGTGGAGTACGCGCGGGAGTCCGTCCGGCGCGGGACGGCCACGGCGGGCCTGGTCTTCAAGGATGGCGTCGTCCTGGTGGCCGACCGGCGGATCGCGAACCCCAAGCTCGCCGAGGCGTCGAGCCTGGAGAAGATCCACCAGGTGGATGAGCATATCGGGGCGGCCACCGCGGGACTCGTGGCCGATGCCCGGGTCCTCGTGGATCACGCCCGGCTCACCGCCCAGATCAACCGCGTGACCTACAGCGAACCCATCAGCCTCGAGGTGCTGGTCCGCCGGATCTGCGACTACAAGCAGCAGTACACCCAGTTCGGGGGCGTGCGCCCCTTCGGGACGGCCCTCCTGGTGGGCGGGTACGACGACACGGGGGTCCACCTCTTCGAGACCGACCCCTCCGGATCCCTCACCTCCTTCAAGGCCTCCTCCATCGGCGGCAACCGGGCCCCGGTCATGGAGCTCTTCGAGCAGAAGTACCAGCCGGGGATGGACGCCGACTCCGCCGTCCTCCTCGCCCTGGAAGGGCTCCAGCAGTCCATGGAGGACCCCCAGAACCTGAGCTCCGTGGAGATCTGCGTGATCCAGAGGGACAAGGGGTTCCAACGGTTGACCCCCGACCAGGTCCAGAAGTACGTGGCCAAGCTGGCCCCCGCGGCGTCCAAGGGCTCCAAGGCGTGAGCCGACCGGGTCCCCCGAGGGGCTTCGGGGGATCCCCTGTCTCCCAAGGGTTTTGTGGAAGCCCCAACTCCCCCCCGTGCCATGGGGCTCGAGTACGTGGGGATCCGTGTGACGGATCTCGAGCGATCCCTGCGCTTCTACACCCGGGGGCTGGGTCTCAAGGAGGCGAGCCGGGGAAAGATGAGCCACGGGGGAGTGTTCGTCTCGCTGGTGGACCCCACTTCGAAGCAGCATCTGGAGCTCAACTGGTATCCTCCCGGGTCCCCGTACGACACGCCCTTCCGGGCGGGGGAAGGGCTGGACCACGTGGGGTTCAGCACCCGGGACGTCCCCCGCCTCATCCGCCGTCTCGTCCGGTGGGGAGGGCGGGTGGCGGTTAAACCCTGGCGGGAACCCGGGCGGCGGGGCGACTACCGGATCGGTTTTGTGGAAGACCCGGACGGGAACTGGGTGGAGGTCATGGAGACCATCCCCCGCCCCCGGCGGGCGCGATAGCCTCAAGCTCCGGTAGGGATGCATCCCGGCGCGCGAAGCGAGGCAAGACCCCATGGTGACGGTCGACGAAGCGGTGGTGGCACGGCTGGTCCTGGGCGGGAACCACTACGAGGTCCTGGTGGACCCCGCGGCCGTGCAGGCCATCAAGGACGGGCAGGCGGTGGAACTCCGGGACAAGCTTGCCCAGGACCAGATCTACAAGGACGCCCGCAAGGGGGACAAGATCTCCGAGGAGTTCCTGGAGAAGCAGTTCCACACCCGGGACATCTACGAGATCGCCCGCCAGATCATCGCGAAAGGCGAGGTCCAGGTCACCACCGAACAGCGGCGGGAGATGGTGGAGGCCAAACGCCGCCAGATCGTGGATTACATCGCGCGGAACGCCATCAACCCCCAGACATCCGCCCCGCATCCCCCCGCCCGCATCGAGGCGGCCATGACCGAGGTGAAGTACCACGTGGACCCCTTCCGCCCCATCCAGTCCCAGGTGGAGGAGGTGCTCGCCCGCCTGCGTCCCATCCTCCCCATCCGCCTGGAGCATGTCCGGATCCGGGTCCGCGTCCCCGGGCAGCACTACGGGAAGGTGATCGGGGACCTCAAGGGGATGGGCCGGGTGCTCTCCGAGGACTGGGCCTCCGACGGGAGCTGGAGCGGCGTGGTGGAGATCCCCGGGGGCCTCCAATCCACCCTCCAGGAAAGGCTCAATGCACGCACCAAGGGACAGGCCGAGACCGCGATGGTTAAATAGGGAAGGGCGGCTCGCGCCGCCCGGTACGAATCTTCGATGAGTGGGGACGAGAGCCCGCCGGACCGGGCCGAAGTGGGCCCGGAACGAGCCGACGGGGGCCACGGGGGAGACCGTGGGGGACATCGTCGGCGCGGACGTCGGTTCTCCCGCGATGGGGAGGACCGGAGAGGCTCCCGGAACGAGCATGGCCGCCGGGAGGAGAGGCGACCGCCGCCGCGCCAGTACGAGGGCCCCCGGGCGGGTCATGAGCGCCGGCCCCAGGGCACCCCCATGGACCTGCCCTCGGAACGGGTCCTGGTCCTTCCGGGCGACCTCATCGAGGACCGCGGGCTGCGCCCGGGATTCGGCACGTACCGGGAGGATGGGCACCTCTACGCCTCCGTCATGGGGATCTTGAGCCCCCGACCCCCCTTCATGCGCGTGGTCCCCCTCGCGGGCCCGTACATCCCCCAGCGGGATGACGTGGTCATCGGGGTGGTCCAGCTGGTGGGGCCCACCTACTGGCTCCTGGACATCCGGGGCCCCCATTTCACGCCGCTCCACATGACCGGGACCCCCTGGAAGATCGAGTACGGCGAGTGCGGGGAGTACCTGCGGCCCGGCGAGTCCGTGATCGTCCGGGTGGAAGGGGTGGACGCCGCGAAGCGCGTGGGCGTCACCATGAACGGGGAATCCCTGGGCAAGATCGAGGGGGGGTTCATCCACGAGATCTCCCCCACGAAGGTCCCGCGGGTCATCGGGAAGGGGGGGAGCATGATCCAGATGGTGCAGAGGGCCACCCGGACCCAGCTCGTGGTGGGGCAGAACGGCCGCGTGTGGATCCGGGGCGACGACGCCGGGATCCAGAGGGTCCGGTCGGTCCTGGAGCTCATCGACATGGAAGGGCAGCGCCGGGGCCTCACGGAACGCGTGAAGGGGTTCCTGGACTCGGGGGCCCTCGTCTATCATGGTCCTGAGGGAGCGTCCGATGGGGAGGCTCCCGGATTGACATCCAACGAAGCATAGGAAGGGAGAGGAACAACATGGGAAGTGTCGGAGCGAAGGAAGTACCCCAGCTCCTCAACGAGGCTGGCCGGCGGATCGACGGGCGGGGCCTCGAGGACCTGAGAGCCTTGAAGATCGAGGCGGGGATCCTCAACCGGGCCGACGGCTCGGCGTACGTGGAGTGGGGCGACAACAAGGTGATGGCGGCGGTCTACGGACCCCGCGAGGTGCATCCGCGCCACCTGCAGCAGAACACGAAGGCCATCGTGCAATGCCGCTACAACATGGCGGCGTTCTCGGTGGACGAGCGCAAGCGGCCGGGCCTGGACCGCCGTTCGCAGGAGATCAGCAAGGTCATCAGCGAGGCGTTCGAATCGGTCCTCTTCGTGGAGGAATATCCCCGGACCTCCATCGACGTCTACATCGAGGTGCTCCAGGCGAACGCGGGCACCCGGTGCGCGGGCATCGTGGCGGCCAGCGTGGCCCTCGCCGACGCCGGGATCCCCATGGTGGACCTCATCCCCGCCGTGGCGGTGGGCAAGATCGCCGGCAAGATCGCCCTGGACCTCAAGAAGGAGGAGGACAACTACGGCGAGGCGGATCTCCCCATGGCCCTCGTGCCCCGCAGCGGTCGCCTGGTGCTCCTGCAGATGGAGGGGCACATGTCCCGCCCCGAACTGGAGCAGGCCCTGGACCTGGGGGTGAAGGGGTGCCTCAAGATCTACGAGGTCCAGAAGGAGGCGCTCCGGGCGCGGTACGCGGTGCGTTCCACGGAAGCTCCGGAGGTGGCGGCATGAGCGACGAGGTCACCGCGGAGATCCTCACCACGCACGTCCTGGACCTGGCGAAGAAGGGCCGGCGCCTCGACGGCCGCGGGGTGGACGAGATGCGCCCGGTGAAGATCCGGACGGGGTTCGTCGCCAGCGCCGACGGGAGCGCCTTCGTGGAGCTGGGACCCACGAAGGTCCTCGCCGGGATCAAACTGGAGCCGGGAACCCCCTTCCCGGACACCCCCAACGCCGGGGTGCTCACCACCAACGCGGAACTGGTCCCCTTGAGTTCCCCCGGATTCGAACCGGGCCCGCCCCGGCCGGAGGCCATCGAGCTGTCCCGGGTGGTGGACCGGGCGATCCGGGCCGCCGAGGCCATCGACCTCACGAAGCTCTGCGTGACCCCCGGGGAGAAGGCCTGGGTCTGCTACGTGGACATCCACATCCTGGACGATGGGGGGAACCTCATCGACGCGGCCATGCTGGCCGCCATGTCGGCCCTCACCCACGCCACGCTCCCGGGGGAGCGGTTCGGGCTGGGGGAGGACAAGCCCCTCGAGGTCCGGCACCTTCCCATCGAGACCACGTTCGCCCGGCTGGGAGACGCCCTCGTGGTGGACCCCGTGAGCGAGGAGGAGTCCGCCTGCCAGGGACGGCTCACCATCGCCACCGACGAAGCGGGGAACGTCTGCGCCATGCAAAAGGGTAAAGTGGGGGCGTTCTCCCCCCAGGACGTCCTGCAGATGGCGGACCGGGCGCAGGTCCATGGGGACCGGCTCCGGGACCAGATCCGGGCGCTCTGAACGCGAGGGAGGGAACATGTCCAAGCGGACCAAGAAAGTGGGGACCACGGGCTGGATGGGTCCCCGCTACGGGATCCGGATCCGCCGCCGCGTCCAGGACATCGACCGGGCCCGGCGGGTGAAGTTCAGCTGCCCCAAGTGCTCCACGCCCACGGTCCGTCGGGTCGCGAGCGGGCTCTACCGTTGCCCCCGCTGCTCCACCACCTTCGCCTCCGACGCCTATATCTTCCGACCGGCCCCCTCCATCTTCCGGACCGAGAAGGCAGCCGAGCCCACCTCCGAGAAGGAGGCGGCCGGCGAAGGCAAGGGTTAAGGACCCCCGGGTTCTCGAAGAAGGCACCATGTTCCGCTGCATCCGGTGCGGGGAACCTCTCCCCTCGGACTCGAACCTCTTCGGGGTCCGCTGCGACAATTGCGGGGCGAAGATCTTCTCCAAAGAGCACCCCAACGTCAAGAAGACGCTCAAGGCCCGCTGATCCGTTCCCTCTTCGCCCGACGCCTTTCGCCCCCAGGGGGGCTCTCAATCCCACCGCCGGAAGGCTCCCTCTTCCGGGAAGGTCCTCGCCACGGCCCGGGCCCGCCTCCAGTCGGACGGGGTGTTGACGTTCACGCCCAGCCAGGGGTCGTGCAGCACGTGGAACCCTCGGGCCGGCTCGCCCGGGGGAGAGGCAAGGACGGCGTTGATGCCCACGTAACGGCAGGGTCCGAGACCGGGCACCCGGACCCGGCCGTCCCGGGAGGGGCGGCTCCAGGGGAATGCCTCGGCCTCCGGGAGCACGCCGGCGAGAGGTCCGGGGGTCCGTGCCGCCTGTCCATGGAGCGCACGCAGGGGCCCCGACCGCAGGAACGGGAGGTCCGCGGCGACGGTCACGAACCGCTCGCATCCTTCGAGGAGCCATTGGACATCCGGGACGTAGCCCTTCCCGGGCGAGCGGACGAAGGACCACCCTCTCTCCCGTACCCAGGCCTCGGTCCGGGGCGTCCACGGACTGGTGACGATCACAGGGTGCCGGATCCCGGCGCGGAGGAGGGCGTTCCGGACGCGTTCCACGAGCGGGATCCCGTGCACCTTCAGGAGCGGCTTCTCCGCCGGGGAAGGACGCATACGCGACCCGCGTCCTCCGGCCATCACGAAGACGGGGACCTTCATGGGAACGGTCCCCGGAGCCCGGGGGGCCACCAGGGAACCACCGCGGCCACCACGAGGCTTGCCAGGAAGACGAGGACCTGGACCGTTCCGAGGCCATCTCCGTTCACGCCTCCCAGGGTCCGGCCCAGGGATCGATGGAGGGCCCACGCCACGGCTACCGCCGCGGGCACCAGGAGGACGAGGGCCCCGCCGAGGAGGAACGTGACCGCCAGGGACGTGACGAGGGCGATGGCCAGCTCCTTCCCCCGCGCCCCTTCCACAAAGGGACGGGCCAGGACCGAACCCTCCATGGGGCTTCCGAAGTACGCGAGGGCCACCATCCCCATCCCGGCGCACGTCTCGGCCACCACGAAGGCGAAGAGGAGGGTCACGCCGGGAATGCGGATGGCCGCGTCCACGGGGACTAAGCCCACGACGCGCACGCCCTGCCAAACCCCGTGCTGCACGGTCTCGTAGAAGACCAGGATCGAGAGCGCCACGGCAAGGATCCCGGCCGTGCCGGCGTGGGGATCCTTGAGGACCCGGCGGCGGGCCTCGGGGGTCCCGCCGCCGGAGGCCCACGCATCCGCCACGTCGGAGAGCCCGTCGAGATGAAGGATCCCGTGGACGGCAAGGTACACGCCCAGGATGCCCACCGCGGCGATCCAGGGGGGGAGGATGTACCAGAGGAGGAGCGCTCCCGAACCTTCCAGGGCACCGAGGACGAGGCCGGCCACGGGGATCCACGCGACCCACCGGGCGATCTCCGCGGGAGGCTCGGAGCGAAACGGGAGCCGGGAGAGGAATCCCAGGAGCCCCGGAAAGCTCATGGACGTCTCCGGCGGGAGGGGGGACTCCTCCCGCCTCGGCGAACGGAAGCGGAGATCGCGGGGAGGAGCACCCGCAGGAACCTCCGGGTCTCCGCCGGCCGTCCCACGGCGAAGCGGGCTCGTCCCGGGAGGCCCATGGAGGAGAGGTCGCGGACATGGAACCCCGCAGCCTCCACGCGGCGCACGAGATCCGGTCGGGACCGGGATCCCACCGTGAAGTAGTGGGCCCGTGAGAGCGTGTGGGGGAGCGTCTTCCGGACCTCCTCCGCGGTGGCCCGGATGCGGCGCAGCGTCTCGGGGATCCAGCGACGGTCCCGGAGAGCGAACCAGGCGAGGTGGCGGGAGAGGGGGCCCACCGTCCAGGGGAGGAGCTGGGTCGAGAGCGCCTGGATCACCCGGGGGGGTCCGGACGCGTGGCCGAAGGGGATGCCCGGGGTCCCCAGCACCTTGGACCAGGAGAAGATCACGAGGGACCCGGGGTGCGACGAGACCGAACGGCCCCCGTCCACAAAGGGGAGGTAGCTCTCATCGACCAGAAGGAGGGAACCGCGGCGGAGGCACGCCTCCCCCAGCTCCCGTACCTCCTCCGGTGGAAAGTACTGCCCCGTGGGTGTGGCGGGGTTCACGAGGACCGCCACTCCGGATCGCGGGATCGCCTCCGCCATCCGGCCCAGATCCAGCCTGAGGGAGGGCATGGGAACGGTGCGGATCCTCCGGGCGCCCGCGGCCAGGGCCACCCGCCGGTATTCTTCGTAGGTGTACTGGGGCAGGACCACCTCCCGTCCCGGGGCGTAGGCTCCCAGGGCGCATCGGATGAGCTCGGATGCGCTTCCGGCCAAGAGGACCTCCTCCAGCGGGACCCCCAGCCTTCGGCCCACGGCCGCCCTCAGGTCGGATTGCGCCCTGTCGGGGTAGGAATCCACCTCCCGGATCGCCCTTCGCCAGGCGGCCCGAAGGTACGGGGGCGGCCCATACGGGTTCACGGATGCGGAGAGGTCCACCCGGCTGACTCCGGATCCCCGGGGCCCGGGAGGGATCCCTCCATGGACGACCTCGGGGACCCGCCCGGCCGGCACCGCCGGCGGCAGGAGGCGGTGCCCCCGGGAGCTGAAGCGCCCGTCAGATCCCGTACGCCCAGCCCACATAGGCCAGCCCTCCCATGATGGCCAAGGAGATCCCCAGAGCAAGGAAGCTTGTGGCCTGCACCAGCCGCAGCGTGCGCCGGACGTCCCCCTCCCGGGGAGCCCGGCGATCGGCTCCCAGCACGTAAGATCCCCTCTTCTCCAGACGCACGCCGAGGATCCGTGCCGCCATCCGGATGGTGTGCGGGGGTGTGCTCCCTCCCTCGTTCATCTCGAGGCGTGGGGGTGGCTGGGACCAGGCCCCTCCCAGGAGGCCCAATGCGAGCGCCGTGAACATGTCCGGAAAGAGGTTCACGTAGTGGTCCACCCGGGCCGCGAACCATCCGAAGTGCCGGTACGGGCCTTCGGGGTGACCCCACAGCGCATCGAGGGTGTTGATGGTGCGGTACGCCACGAGCCCCGGGAGCCCCACCAGGGCGTAGGCCAGGAAGGGAGCCACGACGCTATCCGTGGCGTTCTCCACGGACGTCTCCACCATCGCCGAAAGGAGGAGTGGGTCTTCGAGCCCCTCGGTGGGTCGGTTCACCACGGCGGAGACGGCCCGGCGCCGTGCGTCCCCCGAAGCGTCGAGGGCGCGATGGGTGTAGACGATGAGCCCCCGGACCGTGAAGAGGGATTTCACCCACAAGGCGACCAGGACAAAGTAGAGGAAGAGCCCGCCCAGGGCCACCACCTCCCGCGGACCCGGTAGCGCCGTGAAGAGCGGGCCCGGAGCGCCCAGGAGTCCCCCGGAGGTCGAACCGATGGGGACGAGGGCACGCAGGAGGAGGAGGCTCAAGAGGATGGGCGGAAGGATCACCAGGAGCCAGCCGATCACCCCCATCCGTCGTTCGTGCCCCGGATCGCCGCGCCGGACCTGCCTGTCCCACCATTGCCCCATCCGTCCCACCAGGACCGGGGGGTAGTATCGCTCCCTGCGGGTGCCCTCCGGGGGATCCCCCCTCCACAGGTCGATCCCGAAGGCGGCCGCCAACGGAATCGCGAGGAGGAGGAACACGGAAAGGGGGGAGAGAGTCATACCTCAACGGAGCTCTCCCGGGGCGCGGCGTCTCCCCTGGCGGGGCCCCTCATGGATGCGGGGCGGCTGGGGCGGTGACGTCCCGCCCACACGGTGACTCCCCAGAGGGCGAACCCCACGGCGAACCACAGAGCGAGGGCGGCGGGGAGGTCCGGAGATCCCGTCCATGTGGAAAGGACCTGGAGGCCCAGCAGGATGCCCGCCACGGCCATGGCTCCCAGGGGGACTCCCAGGGTCCACCCGCCTCCCCTGGCCGAATTTCTGCGGAGCCACCGGAAGTACGACCAGGCCACCAGGAGATAGGCAAGGAGAGCCCCCAGGACCACCAGACCGAACACGATGCCGAAGAGGAGGTTGGCTGGGGGGGCGAGGGGTCCGTTGGTCACCTGGCTCCAGGCCACAAGTCCCCAACTCGCCAGGACCGGGACCAGGAGGGCGGCCATGGGGACCTGCCCCCTGCCCCGGAGGCGGGCCAGGGGATGGGGCAGAAGACCGTCCCGGCTCATGGCGAAGAGCGCCCGTGCCGACGCATTCTCCACGGCGATGAGTGCACCCAGGGAGCTCACCATGACCACCAGGGCAATGAGCTGGGATCCTCCGGGCCCCAGGGTCTCTCCCAGCACCTGGGGGAACGAGGCGTTCCCCAGGGACCAGGACGAGAGCGGGATCGCGTGGAGGTAGCTCAAGGAGGACCCGACGTAGAGGGCCGCGGCCACGAGGATGGCCGAAAGGGTCGCCCAGGGTACCTGGTGGGTGGGTCGGGTCGCCTCCTCCCCATACGTGGAGACCGAGTCAAACCCCAGGAAGAGGAAGACGGCGGCGGCGGCGCTCCCCCCCACCATGAAGAGGGTCCCGGTGGGGCCCGGAGGTGGCGGGAGGGGGACACCCGGACGCACCGCCAGGAGGAGCGCCACCAGGGCGAGGAGGCTCGCCTCCAGGAGGAAGAAGGAGAGGGCCACCCGGCTCGAGGGGCGAGCTCCGGAGGCGTTCACCAGGAACACGGCTCCGGAGATGGCCGTGGCGGTCCCCAGGCTTGCGGCGAGCCAGGAGGGAAAGAAGACCTCCAGGGAGGCCATGAGGACCGCGAGGGGGATCGCGGGGCCCAGCACGTAGAGCAGGGAGAGGCTCCATCCCGCCACGAACCCCCAGGTGCGTCCGGCCGTGCTCTCCACGAACGCGTAGGCCCCTCCTTCGCGGGGGAGGACCCTCGCCATCTGCGCGAAGCAGACCGCGGCGAGGAGGGCGGCCAGGGTCCCCACCAGGATCCCCACGGGGGCCACAGAGCCTCCCGAAACGGCGAGGACCGGATAGCCGGCGGCCAGGCTGAAGGCGGGCGCGATGAACGCGGCGCCTCCCGCGAGGAGTTCGAGGCGTCCCAGCCTTCGGAGAGGCGCCGGCCTCATGGGGCCCTCCCCGCGGCGCCTCTCCCGCAGGCTCTTTGAGGGCCTCCCTCTCCACGCACCCCGCCATGCGGCTGATCCGGGGGAAGGGATTCATCGGTCTCCAGGGCCCCTTCTCGGTGCTGAGTTCGGCCCCCTGGCGGGGAGGCTCGCTCCGGCAGGCCACCCACTTGATCAACCACCAGGTCCCCTTCGACTTCGATCACGACGTGGCCGCGTTCTACCGGGCCTTCGAGAGGAGGATGGGGTGGCGTCGGGTGGTGGGCCTGCTCACCGCCGTGGATGTCCGTAAGGCGGTGGTGGTCCGCCGGAAGGACTACCTTCTCGCGGTGACCGCCGGCATCCGGAACGCTTCCCGGGTGGGCACCATCAACATTCTGGTGGGCCTTCGCGGCCTCCCCTGCGGAGGGGCGCCTGTGGAACTCGTGAAGATGGTGACGGAGGCCAAGGTCGCGGCATTGCAGGAGTACGACCTCCGCGAGGGTCCCGCGCCGGCCACGGGCACGTCCACCGACGCGGTGGTCATCGCCTACGAGGGCCGACCGCCCCCCTTCCCGTACGCGGGTCCCCTCACCCCTCTGGGACGTCGTCTGGGGCGGGATGTCCGCCGCTCCATCCTGCGGGGCATCAAAGCCTACCATGAAAGCACCCCGGCACGCCCCCTCCGGGACCGGCTCCGAGAGAGGGGCCTCCCCGTCCCTCCGGGCCTCCGGGAAGGTTCTCCCCCGGAGCCCCGGGAGGTCCGGGAGGCATGGGAGTCTGCGTTCGCCCTGGACGACGCCGTCCGGGCTGGGCGGATCCCTCCCCCGGAGGGGTCCGGGGGGGCGACCCAGCCGTACGCTCATCGCCTGCTCCAGGCGGCCACGAGGAAGGCGCGGGGGAGCTTGGTGGAGCGGGCGGTCAAGTTCGGGGATCCGGAGAGCTCCCCTTGCCCCCCAACGTCGGACGATGGCCCACCCCTCCCTGCAGACCCGGCCCGACCCCATGGGACGATGCTCAACCCCCGGGGGCCACGGGGAGGGCCTCGGGCTCGCCGGGGGCTGGCCCGTAGACGTCCGGATGGAACAAGCGGGCGAGAACCTCGATCCCGTCGAAGAGGCGGGGCCCGGACCGGCTCATGAACGCCTTCCCGTCCACGAGCCACGCCCGACGGGCGCGGACGGCCGGAAGCACCGCCCATCCCGGGGCGCCGGTGATCTCGGGGAGATCCTCCCGCGCCCGGTTCAGATCGAATCCGCAGGGACCCAGCACCACCGCATCGGGGGCCCTGGATCGGATCTCTTCCCAGGTGAGGTGCGTGGACGATCCGCCGGGGGCTCCGAAGACGTCGAGGGCTCCGGCGGACTCGAGCTGCTCCGGCGACCACCCACCCCCCGCCATGAGGGGATCGAACCATTCCAGGTAGAGCGCGCGGGGCCACTGGTCCCTGGGTGGGCGCATCCGCTTCACCGCATCCCACCGTTCCCGGAGGTGGCGGACCAGCTCCCGAGCTGCCTCCGGGCGGTCCACCGCCCGTCCCACCTCCTCGATCTCGGCGAGGACGTCGGAAAGGCGATGTGCCGACAAGGTGAGCACCCGCGGCGGATCCGGAAGGGTCGCCACGGTCCTCTCGACCTGATCGTTGGTGAGGGCGCACACGCTGCACGTGTCCTGGCAGATCACGAGGTCCGGACCCACCCGCTCGAGGAGACCCACGTCGATCTCGAAATGGCTCCTTCCCTGGGCGAAGGTCCGCCACACCCCCTCATGGATGGCGCCCGGGGCCTGCCCGGCCCGGACGCGGCTGCGGCTCGCCACCGGGAGGCGCCGCACCTCGGGGGGATGATCGCACTCGTGGCTCCGGGCCACCAGGAGATCCCCCGCCCCCATGGCGAAGAGCATCTCCGTGGCGCTGGGAAGGAAGGATACCACCTTCATGGCGCGCCCGAAGGGTGAAACGCTTATGAGCTATTCGGCTTGATAAAAATCCAATGCAGTTGAATCACGACCCGACCCGGACGCCGCCTTCCACCGCAACCTCCCCCCGGCGCTTCCCCCGTGCCTCCTGGGTGCTCCTGGTGGCGGGCATCCTGGTGGCGTCCGCCCTCGCCGTGGGCCTCGGGGTGAGCTACCTCAACGAGCAGAAGCAGCTCACCGGTCCCATCTCGGTGGTGGACGACGCGGGGCGGAACGTGACGCTCCCCGGACCTGCGACGCGGATCGTGGTCCTGCAGCCCAGCGCCATGGACATCGTCTACCGCCTGGGCATCCGGGACCGCGTGGTGGGGGTGGATTGCGGGACCCCGAGCGCCGGTGGCGTGGCCGCGGACTACACACCGGGCCAGATCCAGAACTGGAGCCTTGCGAGCCTCCCATGCGTCACCTGGCTCCCCAACCTGGACATCCCGGTCCTGGTCGCCCTCCAGCCGGACCTCGTCCTCGCCGGCCCCGGGATCAACGTGGCCTCCCTGGACACCATCACCCAGCAGTATGGGATCGCCACCGCCTACCTCAACCCCACGACGCTTTCGGGGATCTCCTACGACGTGGAGATGGTGGGAACTCTCACCGGCACCGGGAGCGCGGCCGCGGGCCTCGTGAACCAGATGGCGGAATCCCTTGCCATCGACCGGTCGGTGGTGGAGAACCTGACCCAGGAGCCCCGGGTGTTCCTCACCTACTACCTCGACTCGGGGGGCTACTACAGCTTCGGGCCCGGGACCTTCGGGAACGACCTCATCCAACTCGCGGGGGCGGTGAGCATCACCGGGAACGACTCGGCGGCGAACACCAACGAGGTGTCGGGAAGCTACATCCTGGCCGCCGATCCCTCCATCATCGTCGTGGGGGTGGGGTTCGGGCTCAACGTGAGCTCGTACTCCAGCGGACCCGACTGGTCCAGCTTCCCGGCGGTCCAGTCCGGCCACGTGGACCCCATCGATGCCAGCCTGATCTCGGAGCCGGATCCCAGCATGGTCTTCTCCGTGGCGCTCCTCATCCACATGTTTCATCCCTCGGTGACGGTTCCCTCGGCCCACCTGGGTGAGGGGCCTGGATCCACATGAGCCCGTACGACGAGAACGCCACCACCTACCCGCGCTTCCAGGTGACGCCGGCCACGCGTGGGGAGCCGCTCGGCCGGACCTTCGTCCACGTCTATACAGGGGGAGGCAAGGGGAAGAGCACCGCGGCCTTCGGGCTCATGGTCCGGGCGGTGGGCCACGGGCTCCGCGTCTGCCTCATCCAGTTCATGAAGAAGGGGACCTACGGCGAGATCGCCACGCTCTCCCAGCTCCCTGGCGTGCACATCGAGCAGTACGGCAGCGGCCACTGGGTCCGCCGGGGGCACCCGGACCCGGAGGACCTGGAACTGGCCCGGCAGGCCCTGGAAAGCGGCCGCCGGGCCGCCTCCAGCGGAGAGTTCGATCTCGTGATCCTCGACGAGGTCAACGTGGCCCTGGTCCGGGGATTGATCCCAAAGGAGGAGGTGTTCCGTCTTCTGGAGGCACGCTCCCCGACCACCGAACTGGTGCTCACCGGCCGCGGGGCCCCCAAGGCCCTCATGGAAAGGGCAGACCTCGTCACCATGATGGTGGGGATGAAGCACCCCTATCACCGAGGCGTCGATGCGCGGGCGGGGATCGAATACTGACGGGGCCTTGGGGCCCCTGTCCCGCGGGAGGTCACCCTCCGGCGGCGCCCGACGAAAGGTCCTGCCGGATCCTGGCCGCGAGGGCTCCGGAGCCACGGACCCGCGCCCGGGCCGTTGCCTCGAGACCCCTCATCCGCTGGGTGGCGATCCCCCCGGTGTAGTCGCGGTGGGTGATGTCCGCCCCTTCCAGGATGTACAGGGGACGATGGCGGGCGAGGTCGGCCGCGATATCCAGGTTCGCCACATTCCCGTGGCCCACCGCGAACGGGGTGACCACCACCGCCTCCGCCCAGGGACGTACCTCATCGATGCCCCACGGAGAGCCTTCCCGGGAGGGCTCCGTGGGCCACCAACGGCCGCCCAGCCGGAGGAGAGTCCGGGCGTCGGTGTCCTCCGGAGCGAGGGGCCCGGCCGAGAGTTCCGCTCCCAGGGAATCCAAGGCAACGAGGAGGCGGCTTCCCGTGCCCCCTCCGCAGATCACGTGGACGCGCACGGGATCTCCCCCACCGCCCCACGGATCTCCCCCACATCATCCTTGAGGGAACGGGAGGTCCCCAAGATGGAGGACCGCCTCCCAACCTCCCGGGCCCCCCGGCGTGTCCCATGACGGACATCCAGGAGATCCTCGCAGCGATTGGCCCCCCGGACCGGGAGGCTGAAGAGGCGGCCACCCGCCGCTGGAACAACCTCACGAAGCCGGAGGGGAGCCTCGGACGGCTGGAGGAGCTCGCCGACCGTATCGCCGGTATCACCGGCAGCTCCCGTCCTCGCGTCCGGCGCAAGGGGGTGCTGGTCTTCGCCGCCGACCACGGCGTGGCCCAGGAGGGCGTCTCCGCCTACCCGCCCTCCGTGACCGCGGCGATGGTACGGAACTTTCTGGATGGGGGAGCCGCGATCAGCGTCCTCAGCCGGTGGCTGGATGCTCAGCTCACCGTGATCGACGTGGGCGTGGATTCCCCCCCGGCCCCGGACCGGGACGGGTTCCGGTGCCGGAAGATCCGCAAGGCAACTCGGAACTTCCTCCATGAGCCCGCCATGACCCTCGAGGAAGCCCGGCGGGCCGTGGAAGTGGGCGCCATCGCCGTCGAGGAGGCCCGGGACGCGGGGGTGGAGATCCTCGCCGTGGGGGACATGGGGATCGGGAACACCACGTCGGCCTCGGCGCTCGCGGCCGCTCTCACCCGCGAGCCGGTGGGTCGCCTCGTGGGATCCGGCACCGGCGTGAGCCCGGAAGGGTTGCGCCGGAAGGTCCAGGTGGTGGAGCAGGCCCTGGCCCGGCACCGGAAGGAGCCCTGGGAGCCCTGGGACGTGCTCTGTTCGGTGGGAGGGCTCGAGATCGCCGCCATGGGAGGTGCCTTCCTGCGGGCCGCTTCCCTCCGGGTCCCTGTCCTGGTGGACGGGTTCATCGCCTCGTCGGCCGCCCTCTGGGCCAGCACGCTGGCACCCCAGCTGCCCCACCGGCTCCTGGCATCCCATCGGTCCCAGGAACCCGGTCACCGCATCGTCCTGGAACATCTCCAGCTCCGGCCCTACCTGGAGCTGGAGATGCGCCTGGGAGAGGCCACGGGAGCGGCGCTCGCCCTCGCCCTGTGTGATGCGGCCTGCCGATTGCTCGACGAGATGGCCACCTTCGAGGAGGCGGAAGTCTCCCGCCGGCGGACCGAATGAAGTCGCCGGCGTCTCCCGTCGGCGCACCGTCGGCAACCGGGACCCGGGTCCACCCGAAAGAGGGGGCCATGTCTCCCATCCCCTCAACGACAGTGGGTGGGCCGTGGACCCACCCGAAGGGGCCGAGGAGACCGCGGATGGTTCGATAGCCCCATGTACTCCCAGCGCCCCTCGCGCCGGGCGCTTCCCCCATGCCCGAAGACCGGCTCCCCCTGGAGATCGCCTCCCTGGATTCCCTCCTGGGGGGAGGTCTGGACTTGCAGAGCCTCACGGAACTCTTCGGGGAAGGGGGGAGCGGGAAGACCAATCTCTGCGCCCACCTCTCCTGCCGCGTGGCCGTCCGAGGGGGGTGGGTCATCTACATCGACACGGAGGGCCTGTCGCTGGACCGGCTTTCCCAGATCGCCCGGGGCATGGGAACCACGGTGGGGCAGGTCCTTCGGAGGGTCCTCCTCACCACACCCAAGAGCCTGGAGGAGCAGGAAGCGGCGGTGGAGCGGGCCTGCGCCCTGGTCCGGCGGGCGCCGGACCGCTTCGGCCTGGTGATCCTCGACTCCGCCACCTTGCTCTATCGCTTGGCCCTGGGCCAGGATGACGAGGTGGTGGCCCGGCAATCCGTCTCCTCCCAGGTGGCGGTACTCCTGCATACGGCGCTGGAGACCCGGGTGCCCGTCCTCTTCACGAACCAGGTCTTCCGGGACTCGGCCACGCAGCAGCTGGAGCCCATCGGGAGCTCGTTCCTGAACCACGCTGCCAAGACCGTGATCCGGCTGGAGCGTCTTCCGGAGGGTTGGCGGAAGGCGACCCTCGTGAAGCACCGTTCCCTCCCCGAGGGAGGCACCGCGCGCTTCCGCTTGACCGAACGGGGGATCGAATCTGCCTGATGGTTCCTGAGAGCCGTCAGGGCTGGATCCGGAGGACCACCTTTCCCAGGCGTCCGTGCTGATTGAGCTTCGCGATGCCCTCGGGGAGAGAGGCGAAGGGAACCCATTCCTGCACCAGGGGCTTGATCCGTCCATTGGCCGCAAGGGCCACCAGGGATTCGAGGTCTGAACGGGATCCCGTGGTGGAGCCGATGTATTCCAGCTGCCGGGAGTAATGCCGGGTCAGGTCGACCTCGCCCCGGTTCCCTGTGAGGATCCCGCAGGTGACCAGCCGGCCCATGGGGGCGAGGCACTCCAGGCTCGTGGCGAAGGTGGAGGCGCCCAGGGGATCCAACACGACGTCGGCCCCGAGCCCCCCGGTGCGGGCCCGGATCTCTTGGACGAGGTCGGGGGTCGTCCGGACCCATGCCTCCTCGGCGCCCAGTTCCTTGAGCGCGGCCACATGGGAAGGCTGGCTAACCACGGCGAACGCCCGGGCGCCCTGCTGACGGGCGATCTGGACTGCGAAGCCCCCCACGGCCCCCGAGGCCCCCATGACCAGGACGGTGTCCTGGGGACGCAGCCGGGCACGTCGCAGCGCATGGTGGGCGGCCACGCCGCCCACGGGGAAGGTCACGGCGGTCTCCAGGGAGACCTCGGGGGGCAGGCGAACGAGGTTGTGGTCCGGGACCACCACTTCTTCCGCCCACCCTCCGGGCCGGGAGACCCCGAGGATCTGGGGAGCCCGGTCCAGATATGGGTTCGTGAGACAGGAACTGGGCTCGTCGCGTTCGCAGAACCGGCAGGTTCCGCACCAGAGGGTGGGGAGGACGGCCACGCGCTCCCCCACGGTATGCTCCATCACTCCCGGGCCCACGCCTTCCACCCGGCCTGCGATCTCCGCCCCCGGGGTGAACGGGAGGCGGATGAAGTCGAAACGCCCCTGGATCATCGACCGGTCCACGGGATTGATCCCCGCGTAGGCCACTCGGATTCGGACCTCATGCGAGCCAGGTACTGGCGAAGGGGTATCCTCGATCCGAAGCCCCTCGGGCCCTCCGAATCGAAACAGCTGCCAACTCTTCATCGTCCGTCACCCTCCGCGGGATGTTCCCGGGGGCCAAAGGGATTGTGGCGACCGAAGGGTCCCTTCCTTCCCCCCTCCACTGCGACGGAAGGGAAGGCACCGGGGGGCGGGAGGGCAGCCCCCTCCGAATGCGTGAGTGGGACATCGTCGGGCCTTCCGTCTCTCCGGAGAAGAGGCCTGCTTCGTTCCCCCGTTTGGAGTGGAGGCCGGTCGGGGTCCGCTGCGGCATTCCCCCCATGCCGCCACCCCACGTTCCTCCCCACCGGACCATGGAAAGCGAGAAGAGGCGGGCGGGAGAAAGCGACCCTCCTCCTTTGGATGGGACGTCCCTCCACCCTGCACAAGCCGCCAGCGCCGCCACCGAGGAGGACCGGCCCACCCGTTCCCGCCCGGGCGACACCCTTCGCAGTCCGACCCCCCACCACGGGAGAGTTCGAGGCTCTCGTCGCAGACGGGCGACGTACCCACGGTCGTGAGGACCAGGTCCGGTAGGAGATCGTCCCCCAGGGCGCGCGCTTCCCAAAGGGAATGCACCGCCGCCGTACGGTGGCTTCCGCTCCGTGGGCCGGGAGAGGGGACGGGGCACGGCGCGTTGGGACGTTCCGGACACGCGGAACCCCGGCGACGGAGGCACACGATCGCTCCCCGTGAACCCCCCCTCCTTCAAGTAGCGGAACTAATAACCGGACTCTACAGGTTTATCAAGACGAGAACCCTCGCCTGTCCCGGGGATCGCCCGTTGCCACGGAAGAAGGTCAGTCCGAAGAACCGTGGGAGTGGAATGTCTCCCGAGACTCCCGCGGCGCCCGGAACGACCGAGGAACGCGACCTCGTTTCCCTCCTGCGATCCGACGATCCCGAAGAGGGCTTCCGGCAGCTCTCCCGGATCGTTTCCCACTTCTCCCGGGAAGCGCGGAACCGCGTCCTGCCCCATTCGGAGATGCGCCCCGAGGAACTTGCCAACGAGAACCTCCGGGTGGCACGGACGATCTTCGGCAAATGGGCCCTTGAGATCCTGTCGGTCCTCTATTCGATGCGATCGGTGGGGTTCGCTGAACTCCACCGGACCATCCGCGGGGTCACCGCCCACGTACTCTCCTACCGCCTGAAGATGATGGAGACCGAAGGGCTCGTGATCCGGGAGGTGGACCAGAGCCGACCGGTCCGAGTCCGGTACCGGCTCAGCGCGAAGGGGCACATGGTGGCCACGCTCGGGGAACCCGTCTTTCTATACCTGCGGATGCACCGGACGCGCGGAGGGGTCTCCTCCTCCCCGAAGGGTCTTCCCGGTGGTCCCCCCGAGGACCGGGATCGCGGGCCCTCTTCGTGAACTTCGGGGTTTGTCCCGCGGACCGGGAGACCTCAGGTCCGGGCCGCGGCGTGTGCGCCGGGACCCGGTTCAGCGGGAAGTTTCCCCGGAGCCCTCTCGGAGCCGGGGGGCCCTATCCAGTCTCCGGGCCGCAGGGAGCCCCGCCAAGCCCCCACCAATCCCGAGCCACCTCAGCGTTCCCAGGGCCGCGAGGGAATCCCGGACCGATCGAAGCTGGTCCTCCTCCGGGCCACGCGGCTCCATCCGGTTGAGGGGGACCCTCGCCGCTTCCCGGCGGGGTGGAGGGGGAGGGGTCGACGGAGAGGGGGGACGCACGGGAGGATCCCCGGTGGCTCCATGGGCGGGAGAATGTGCCGCGGGTGTCAACAGGGGCCAGCGCCGGAGAAGTCCATCCCCGTCGCGATGCCACAGGACAAGACCTCCGCCGTGGTCACCCGCGATCCACAATGGGGTTCCCATCACCCGTGCCCGGATGGGCTGGATCTCCATGCATTCGCGGGAAATGGAGCGGTTCATGGGAGGGCCCTCCGACGGCGAAGGCTGGGAGTGAGCTTCCGGAGGAGCAGCACCGCCCCGGCTCCCCCGAGGGCTGTGGCGGCGCCCCCCGCGAGGGGGAGTCCGCCGGGGACCATCTGCGCGGACGACCCCGCGGGGGGTCCCCCTCCTCCCACCCCCGCGTGGCCCGCGCTGAGGGAACGGAACTCCACCTGCACGAATACCGATGAACCGTTCACCTGCACTTGGCCGGAGGCGGGGTCGGCCGAGTACCCCGAGGGCCCGTAGACCGAGAAGGAATAGGATCCGTTGGGTTCGCCAAAGCCCACTTCGGTGGAGTTTGTGCTCTCCAGGTGCCCCGAGAGTGCCACCGACCAGGTGCGTCCGGCCGGGAGCCCGGTCTCGGAAAAGGTGACCGCATAGACGATCTCCACGAACGTGATGGAGATGGTTCTCCCCGTTCCCGATAGGGTGACCGATCCCCGGGAGGGCGAGGGGGACCAAACCGAGTCCGAACTGGTGACGGAGTACGTGTAGGTCCCATTGGGCTCCAGGAATGTGATGGAGGTTCCGTTGCTGCTCCGGGTCACCGAGTCCACGGTGATGGACCATGCGAGGCCGGATGGCAATCCGGTCTCCCGGAAGGTGAGCGGGTAGGTGGGGATGAGAGTGTAGACGACGGAGACGTTCACCCGGGCACCCGCCACCGAGATGGTCCCGTTCTGGGGGGAGACGTCGTACCCGGGGACCGAGTCCACGGTGAACCCATAGGTCCCGTTCGCCTCAGCGAACAGGATGGTGGATGTGTTGGAGGTGCGGGGGACGCCCGCGAGTTCCACGCCCCAGGGCGTGCCGTCGGGAAGCCCCCGTTCGGTGAAGGCGATCACCTCTTCACCCGGTGCCACCGACACGAAGGTCAGATTCACCGTCCCGGGGCCGGGAAGACGGAGGGTGCCGTTGGCCCGGGAGACCGCGTACCCCGCGGGCACCTCCACCGTCCAGGCGTACGTCCCGTTGGGTTCGCTGAAGGGGATCTGGGAGGAGTTCGTGGTTTGCCGTTCCGAGCCCAGGGTGATCCCCCAGACCGTCCCCGTGGGAAGCCCACTTGCCACGAACGTGACGGGGCTCTCCACTTCGGCGAAGAGGACGGACTGGTTCACAGAGGCCCCGGCCACGGCCACCGAACCCTGGCCCACAACGGGGCGCCAGGAGGCGTTCTCGGAGACGATGGAGTAATTCCACGTCCCATTGGGTTCCTTCACGGAGATGGACGTCCCGAAGCTCTGGTAGGTGGTTCCCCCGATGGAGAGGGACCAGGGGGTGCCGTTGGGAAGGTTCTCCGCGGTGAAGTTCACGGGGTAGGTGGGGCCGGCCCCCACCTGGAACTCTCCCGTGGCAGAGTCCTCCACGCCCTGATGGTCCGTCCCCGTGACCACCAGTGGGTATCGGCCGGGGGGAAGCCCGGAGGGGGAGAGGGTCCAGGAATAGAGGGAGCCGCTCACCAGGGAGAGAGGGAGGGTGGCGTTCTGGAAGGTCGCCTCCACCCGGGCAAGATCATAGGGTCCGAAGGGGCTCAGGACCTGGGCGCTGGCCACATCCCCCTGGAACGTGGGCGTCGAGACATCCACTGGGTTCCGGAGGGGAAGTACCGCCCGGATGGGATACTGCTGCCCCGAGTGGATGGTCACCTGCCAAGAGACATTCTCCCCGGCTGCCTGGGTCATGTACCAGGTCACGGTGGTCACGAGGGGATATCCGGCCTGGGTCACGTTGGCCAGGATGGGGAGGGAAACGTTGAAGTCCTCCACCGTCCCGGTGGGTGGCACGAGAAGGGTCTCGGCACCCATCCCCACGTTGGTGCCCCCCACCATGATCTGGGAGAGGACGGTGAGCGGGACTGCGCCCGGAACGGGTGTCGAAGACGAGACCGGGCCCACCGAGAGGTAGAAGTGGACGTACGCCGCCTGGGAGGGATCCAGGTAGAGGGGGGTGGAAACGCTCCGGTTCAGCGTGAAGGTCCACGTCACGGGGGAGACCGGGCCGGGAAGGAGATAGGAGGCCGCGATGTCCCCCTGCCCCTGCGGGAACAGGGTGGTCATGGGATACTCACTGGGCAGGGAGGTGCCGCTCACCGCCACATCCTGCGCGTAGAAGCGGACGTAGCGGCCGGGACTCTCTAGGGCATACGGGAACGGCGTGGAACCCGACACCACGTTGGCCCGGAGGATCACCGACTGTCCCGAACTGTCGTTGAGGTAGACGACCACCGCGAACGTTCCGGAGGAATGGTAGAGATGGGGAGAGGGCAGGGAGAGAGGTGATGCCGCCCCATCCACCACGACGGCCGGGGTGCCGTCCCCGAAGCGGAAGGTCGCCGTGTAGGGAGGAGCCCCTCCCGAAAAGACGGCGGACGCGTTGAGATCGGTGCCCGATCCCGCGGGGGTCGTGGTGAGGTTGAGGACCCCTTCCAGCTGGGTACCGCACGCGAGGATGACCTGGAACCTTGCCACCGCCCCCGTCCCGAGGTACAGGGGATGGGAGTATGGCAGGCAGCCGGGAGCGGAGACATTGAGCCAGTACGTCCCCTCCATGAACTCGGAGTCGAAGTACCCGAACGAACCGTTGGACCCCAGGGGGATGGAGATGCTGAGTCCCGCCGCCGTTCCGAGGTCCACGCGGGCATTCGCCGGTGCCACCGTGGCGGTGAGTGTGCCCCAGGGGGCGAGCACGTTCCGGTGCCCGTCGGTGGAGAGGGCCCCCACGGCGGGGATGCTGTTGGGGAGGAGGACTGCGGGGAACTGATACTCGTTCCCGTAGGTATGCGTGGCGCCGGGAACGATGGTGGTCCCGAAGGTGAAGGAGGTGTTCGCGTCCCGGTACTGGTAGAAGGGATACATGCAGTTCCGCAGGGTGGAGAAGGAGGGGGTGACGCAGGAGGAGTCGTTCACCTCGGTCTCCCCTCCCTGGGACGAACTGAACCCGATCACCCGGGGGTACCCCTGGTCCCCGGGGTCTCCCATCACCGGGAGGTCGAGCTGCATCTGGCCGCTTGCGTTCCACTTGCCGGGCCAGTAGCTGGAGCACATCCCGTCGCCGGGGAAGCATTCCCCCACCTCGTTGTAGACCGTGGGCGTGGTGGGATCGAGCTGGTGGCCGATCTCGTAGGCGAACGAGATGGCCCCCTCCGCCGCCGCGCCCCAGATGATCACGTTGGAGGGGGAGGCGGTGGCGTAGTAGGGAGAGAGGGCCAGCGACCCGTTCTGGAGCGTCACGGCCCCGGAGGTGCCCCGCGACAGGTCATTGACCGAAAGATGCCAGCCCTGAGTGGCACTCTGCGGGATACCGGAATAGGTGACCGCAAGGTGGTCTCCCGACTGCATCTCGAGGATCTGATCGGAAGCGCCCGCCTGGTTCAGGGGACCCGCGAAGGCGGCATCCTCCGTGGTGCCGTTGACGACCTGCCAGACCACCGCGCACGCGAACCATCGATTGGCGCCCACGGGGGCCGGGTAGACCGGGTTGAACGCACCGTTGGGGAGGCAGTCCTGGGTCCCGCTGCCGGGGCCGGTGAAGTAGGGGGGGGCCGGATAGAACTGGAACTCCAGGAAGGCCTGGTCGTCCAGGCTGTTGGGGTCGCGGACCACTCCCCCGAACCAGAAGGTGGCATACAGCTGAGCCTGCGAGACCCCCTGGGTGCCATCCGAGGGGAGCACCACCTGGAAGGTGGCGTTGGCTCCCGACCCCGGGCGGTGGGACCAGTAGTTCATGACGGCCTCGTCGTGGCCGTAGCAGTACGAGGGGTCGTACCAGAACCCCGTCACGTTGGCCCAGACCCCATCGCACTGGGGGACCGGTCCGGCGGATTGGCCCGCCGGAGAAACCCCATGGACGGAGGATCCCGACAGGCCCGGAACGCCCGGGAAGGTACCGAGGATGCCCAGGGGCGCGAGGAAACTCAGGACCAGGACGGCCACGACGGCCCCGGTCACCCAGCCCCGACGCTCGGGGTGCGGTCCCGCCGGGTGCCCCGAGGCGTTCTCCCGGGAACCCGCCGTGGAGGGGCCGGCCCGTTCCGTCTCCCGCACTCCCGTCGGCACTCGGGTCCCCTTCCGAGGCGGGAACGGGGTCTGTGCGCGGGAGGGATGGGCGTCCGGGGGCGGAAGGGCATCCGTCACGGGCTCCTCCGGTGGGAGGGCCTCCTCCGGGAACGGCGGCGCCCCACCACCGCGGTCGCTCCGGCAAGGGCTGGAAGGGCGCCGGCCAGTACCTCCCATGCAAGTGCGGCCGATCTCGGAGAGCCCCCCGACGCGGGGGAATCGCCCGACCCCGAAAGAGGCGTGGGGAGGGAACGGGAGAATGTGACGCTCACCTGGACCACGCCACCCCGGACCGAGACCGTCCCGGAAGATGGTGTGGGCGCGTATCCCTTGGGCCCGTAGACCTGGAATGAATAGGTCCCGTTGGCGACGCTGAAGGAGATCTGGGTTCCCGTGCTTCCCTCGAAGATGCTTCCCAGGAGCACCGACCAGGAGGATCCGGTGGGAAGTCCCGTTTCCACGAATGTGACGCCGTACACGACGGTGACAAAGGGAACGGAGACGTAGGCGGGGTGCCCGCGGATGGCCACCGTTCCCTGCGCCGTGGACGGGGCGTAGCTGCTATTCGCCGTGGTGACCGTGTACGAATAGGTCCCGTTGGACTCATAGAACACGATCGTGGTCCCGGTGGAGGTCCGGGAGGCGCCGCCGAGAGTGACCGTCCACGCCGTCCCGGCGGGAAGCCCGGACTCGTTGAACTGGACGGGATAGCTATTGGGCGGGATGGAGACAAAGGTCACCGGGATCGTGAGGGAATCCCCCTGCACCGTGGCGTTCCCCTGGGAGGGGCTCACCAAGTAGTCTGGGGGAGCGAGCACCTTCCAGGGGTAGCTCCCGTTGGGCTCGCTGAAGGTGATGGAAGCACCCGTGGACGTTTCCTGTTCGCCCGCCAGGATGACCCCCCAGGACGTTCCGTTGGGGAGCCCCGACTCCACGAAGTGGATGGGGAAGGTGACCTCGGCAAAGAGGATGGTCTCTTGGGCCCCCGTGCCATTGATGACGAGGCTGCCCGAGGGATCGAGGGGCTCCCAGGAACGGTTCGAGGAACGCACCTCGAACGAGTAGGTACCATTGGTCAGGTTGAACTGGAGGGACGTGCCGTTGGTGGTTTCGGAGCCCGCGGCGCCCATCGTCACGGTCCACGCCACGCCCGCGGGAAGCCCCACCTCCGTGAACGCGGCCGGATAGCGGGGGATCTGGATCCCGATGGAATTGGAATTGACGAATCCCTGAAGGTCCGCGGCCGAAGTCCGGAAGGTCCCCCGGGTGGCGTTCCCGAGGCTTGGAATGGTCCAGGTGTAGGTATCGTCCTCCGGCGCGGTGGAATTCATCGGGATGCTTCTCCCATTCACGGTCCCCTGGATCGACCCGTTGAGGAGGTCGTACGCCCCGAAGGGACTCCGGATCATCTCGGACACCGTGAGCGGCGAACTGGGCGTGGCGGGGACGACGACAAAGCTGGACATGTCCACCGGGTTCAACAGCGGAAGGACGACGGCGAGGGGGTACTGCTGCCCCGAGTGGACGGCCACCCCTCCGGCGAAGGGAGTGCCCAGGACCGTGCCGTTGTAGGCCACGTACCAGCTGAGCGTGAGGGTGATCTCGCTATAGGCGGGGATCTGGTCCGTCTGGGGGGCCATGGAAAGGTTGAACTCCGTGACTCCCGTGGCCTGCAAGTTCTGGGTCTGCGTGCCCTCGGCCACGAGGAGGGGGCCGGCATTCAGTACGGCCACCAGGGTGACGGGGACGTCCCCCCCGGCCGATTCCGGCCAGAGGGAGGCGAAGAAATTGACCACCACGGGCGACTGGGGGGCCAGATGCAGGGTGGCCACGGTGGGGGTACTGAGGCCGAACGACCAGATGGAGGGGGTGAACGCAAGAGGCACGCCCGTGGGGTCATCCACGTCGGCCTGCCCGGTGGGGAAGGCGGTGCTCAGGGGGAAGTGGGGGTAGCCGCTCACGGAGGCGGAGGTGGACGAAACGTGCTGGGCGTAGAGGGCCACGGGGTCGGGGGTGGCCAATAGGGTGGTGGGGACGAACGCCTCGGGTTCTCCCCAGAGCACGGCCCCATTGGGGACCGGGTTCACCGTGCTCCCGGCGATGACGCCTCCCTGGTCCCCCGGGGAGGGCTCGATCCCGTAGGGATTCGCGAACGGGTAGGCAGGTCCGCTCTGCCCCGGATAGATGCCGCTGAAGAGGCTCGAGGTCTCCACGGCGGAGGCGGCCGGCAAGGGGGTCCAACCGCTGGAGGTGGCCACCTCCACGTCGGTGGCGCCCACCGGTCCCAACTGATTGTCCAGGTTGCTGCTCCCCACGGTGGAGGCGAAGAAGACCGGAGCGGAGCTCGTGGGCGAAGGGTCCGACGCGACGGCGTCGCTCGCGAATTGTCCCAAGGATGCCCCGTCGAGCTCGTAGGTCCACACGCCGGGGGCGGTTTCCTGGATCGCGTAGGTGTGGAAGGAGCCCGAGGAGCCCGCGCTCCCGTCCGGCCCCACCTGCCACAGCTGGGTGTCGAACGTCCCCCCTGCCGGCAGGGAACCAAAGAACCAGGCGCCCAGGGGATCCTGCGAACTCACCGTGTAGCCCGCGAAGAGCCAGGATCCGTCGGCGAGCCGGTCCGAGACCCCGAAGTAGTCGGCGGAGGTTCCCCAGATGGTCTGGGGGGCCACGGTCTCCACGGTGGCACGGACCCCCTGGTTGTCGGCGGCGCGCCGGTCCCCGGCCACCCCCACGGTGAACGTGTACTGGGCCAGTTGGCGGGCAAGGTTCCCCACGTTGGGAGACCCCAGCCCGGTGGTGGGATCCCATCCGGGCCCCGCGAGATACGGGTACGAGGGGTTGGGGCCGCTGTACCCCTGCGTGATGTCGAAGAAGCTCGAGTTGTAGGCGGGGGACTTGAGGATGTCGTAGAGGGCGGGGTTCACGAACCCCAGCTGGGGGATGCTCACGTTCCCGGCATCGAGCGCATAGGAATCGATGACCGCCATCACGCCCGCCCACATGGGGGAGGCAAGGCTGGTCCCGCCGATGAGGAAGGAAAGGGCGGTGTTCCCGTTGGTCACGAAATCGGCCGCCTGGAACATGGCCGGCATGGCCACATCCGGGACCCCGCGTTGGGTGGAGTTGGGCCCGCTGGTGGGGAGACCCCAACCGG
>JAJZYH010000044.1 GCA_021798195.1 Thermoplasmata archaeon | reverse complement strand
CGAGCAATGATGCTCTGACGAGATCGCAGAAATTCGACGCTCAGGATGAGTTCCTGCACTGCCGAGAAGCCCTCCCCGCGCGCTCGGGGGACATGGTCCCCCTATTAAGCTTTTCGCGGGGCGCGAGGGCGGGGACTTTTAAGCCGGCCCCCCTCGACTCCTCCGGGGGCGTAGTGCCATCGCAGCGCGGAAGAAGGCCCGGGCCCGAAGGCCCGTCCAGGTAGAGGTCCGAGTCCAGCTCAAGCCCGGGGTCCTCGACGCAGAGGCCCAAGCGGTCCAAAAGGCCCTGGGCCTCCTGGGGATCGAAGGGCTGGGAGGGGTGGAATGCGCACGCCTCTACGTGCTCACCTTCCCAGGGCTCTCCGTGGAGCGGGCCACAGCCCAGGCCCGGCGGGCCGTGGAAAAGCTCCTGGCCAACCCGGTGATCCACCGCGTCGAGATTCGGCACCGGTCTGTGCCATGACCGAGAGCTTGACTGCGCCAGCCTCCGGGCCGCGCACCAATCCCCGCGGGCCGTACTTCCCCCTCCGGGGGGTGCGCCCCTCCGTCCTGGCCCGGAACATCTCGCGCGCCCGCCTCGGTTTCTCTCCCCCCGAGATCGACCAGCTCAGCGAATACTTCCTCCGGGAGGGCCGGGACCCCACGGTCCTGGAACTCGCCGGGATCGCCCAGTCCTGGAGCGAGCATTGCTCCTACAAGTCCTCGCGCCCGCTCCTGCGGAAGCATTTCGGGAGCCTCCCTCCCCATCCGCGCGTCCTGGGGCGCGGGGATGCGGGGGTCATGGCGCTGGGGCAGGGACGGGCCTACGCGCTGCGCATCGAGTCCCACAACCACCCCAGTGCGGTGGAGCCCTACGGCGGCGCCGCCACGGGGATCGGGGGGATCCTGCGGGACGTCCTCGCCGTGGGAGCCCGCCCCGTGGCGCTCGCAGATCCGCTCTTCTTCGGCCCCCTGGACCTCCCTGCGGACCGGGTCCCCCGGGGGATGAAGCATCCCCGCTACCTCTACGAGAACGTGGTGGCCGGCATCCGGGATTACGGGAACCGGGTGGGCGTCCCCACCCTTGCAGGATCGGTGACCTTCGACCCGGCGTACCTGGTGAATCCCCTGGTGAACGTGGCCTGCGTGGGGCTCCTCCCCGTGGACCATCTCATCCCCAACCGCTCCACACAGGCGGGAGAGAGGCTCGTCCTGGTGGGCGGTCTCACCGGGCGGGATGGTATCGGGGGCGTCGCCTTCGCCTCCCGGGAGCTCTCCCGGCGGAGCGAGACGGAATCCCGGGGAGCCGTGCAGCTGGGGAATCCCATCATGAAGGAACCGCTCATCCGGGCCTGCCTCGAGTGCATCGACGAGGGGTTGATCCGGGGAATGAAGGACCTCGGGGGGGGAGGGATCGCCACCTGCTCCGGGGAACTGGTCCACGCCGGCGGACTGGGATCCCAGATCCACCTGGACCGGGTCCCCCTCCGCGAGCCGGACCTTGCGCCCTGGGAGATCTGGGTCTCCGAGAGCCAGGAGCGGATGCTCCTCTCGGTGGAGCCGCGTCATCTCGCCGCCCTCCTCGAGGTCTTCGACCTGCACGACGTGCCCGCCACGGAGGTGGGAGAGGTGGTGCCGGGACATGAGGAACGGATCTACTTCGAGGGAGACCTCGTGGGAGCGCTGGACCTTCCCTTCCGCATCGAGGCGCCCGAGGCCGTACGGCCCGTCCGCCGCCCCACCGCGTCCCCCAACCCTGGCGTGATCGCCCCGGTGCGGCATCCCCTGGACCGGGTCCTCCGAAAGCTCCTCCTGAGCCCCGATGCCCTCAGCCGGGAGCCCGTGATCCGACTCTATGACCACCAGGTGCAGGGGCGCACCGTGGGAACGCCCTTCGCCGGGGAGCCATGGCACCCCTCCCATGCCGATGCGGCGATTCTCCGTGTGGATCCGGAGGGGACCACGGGACTCGCGCTCGCCGTGGGCTCGGCCCCTTTCGTCTGCGCCCTGGACCCGCTCCAGGGAGGCCGGGCTGTGGTGGAGGAGGCGGCGCGGAACCTCTATGCGGTGGGAGCCCGGCCGGATGCATTCACCAACTGCCTCAACTTCGGGAACCCGGAGGATCCCTCCGTGCTGGGCTCCTTCGACGCGGTCCTCGAGGGGATGGCGGACGTGGCCCGGTCGCTGGAGCTCGCCGTCCCCTCCGGGAACGTGAGCTTCTATAACGGGGGGCTCGGGTCCGGCATCCCCCCCACACCGGTGGTGCTGGCCACCGGGATCCTCGAAGACTTCCGGACCGCCGTCTCGTCGGACCTCAAGGCCCCGGGGCACTGGCTCTACCTCCTGGGACCCACCTACCCCGACCTGGGGGGATCCCTCTATGCCCGGACCTATCACGTGCGGGCGCGGACCGTGGGTCACTACGACCCCCAGCTCCTGCGCCGGATGGGCGAGGCGATCCTCCGGCTCGGGCAGCGGAGAGCGATCTCGAGTTGCCATGACCTGGGCGAGGGAGGGCTTGCCCTCGCCCTCGCGGAGATGGCCTTCGGCGGAGGGATGGGGTTCGATGTGGATCTGGGTGCCATCCCTTCCCTCCCCTCGTCGGTGGCCGCGCTCTCCGAAGCCGGGTCCCGTTGGGTCCTCGAGGTGGACCCGGGCCGCGCCGACGAGGTGGAGGAGCACCTCGCGGGGCTCCCCTGGACCCGCCTGGGGACCGTGACCGCCGAGGGCGGTATCCTCCGGGAACGGGAGCAGAAACTGGTGGAACTGGACCTCGGGGCCCTCTACGGACCCTGGAGGCAGGGGCTTGCCCACATCTCGCCCGCTCACGCCTGAACGGGAGGGGCTTTCCCTCGCCGCTCTCGTATCTGGCGGGAAGGACTCCATCCACGCCGCCCGGCTCTACGAGGAGTGGGGCGGAACCCTTCGGGAGATCATCACGCTCCGTCCGTCGGACCCCGACGCCTGGCTCTTCCATACCCCGAACCTCCGTTGGGTGCCCCTGCAGGCTGAGGCGTGGGGGATCCCCCACCGCTTCGTGGAGGTCCGGGGGACCGGAGAGGAGGCAGAGCTCCGGGCGCTGGGGGAGGCATTGGAAGGTGTTCGCCGGAACGGCGCCGCCGGCATTGTCGTGGGGGCCATCGAGTCCTCCTTCCAGTGGGATCGGGTGCACCAGATGGCGCACCGCGCGGGGCTTCCCGTCTTCTCCCCCCTCTGGCGCGTCGACGGCCGGAGGGTGGTGGACGAGGAGATCGCGGCGGGCCTCGACATCCGGATCGCTCGGGTCGCCTCCGAACCCTTGCCCCCGTCGCTCCTGGGCCGCCGGATCACCCGGGACCTGCTCCGGGAGTGGGAGTCGATCCAGTCCCGGGGGCGCCCGTTCCACTGGGCCGGGGAAGGGGGAGAATACGAGACGCTGGTCCTCGACGCTCCCTTCTGGAAGAGGCGCCTCACGGTCGACCAGAGCCACGTGGAGGACCGGGGAGGCGGGCAATCCACCTGGGTGGTGGACCGCGCCCACACCGAGGAGCGGTCTCCGGAAGGGCCCGCACGGAAATCGGGATAAGGGCGGGGGGAGTGGGGAAGGACATGTCCGCCCGGGCCGCCTCCCCCCGCTCCGGGCCCGAAGGGGCCGGCGCCGCCCGCCCTCCTCGCCGTCTCGAGGCGCTCTGGGAGGCCCAGCGAAAGTGGGAGGAGGAGGTGCTCGCCCCCACCCTCCGGAAGAGCCCGGAGCGCGCGGAGCGGTTCGAGACCCTCTCGGGAATCCCAGTGGAGCGGCTCTACACCCCCCTCAACTCACGGCGGGACCCCACCCGCATCGGGGCCCCCGGCGAGTACCCGTTCACACGGGGGATCCACCCCACCATGTACCGGGGCCGGCTCTGGTCCATGCGGATGTTCTCGGGCTTCGGGACCCCCGAGGACACCAACCGCCGTTTCCATTACCTCCTGAAGCACGGGGAGACGGGGCTCTCCATCGCCTTCGACGACCCCACGCTCTACGGCATCGACGCCGACGACCCGGAGGCGGCGGGCGAGGTGGGGAAGTGCGGGGTGAACGTCTCCTCCCTGGAGGACATGGAGCGTCTCCTGCGGGGGATCCCCCTGGACCGCGTCACCACCTCCATGACCATCAACGGCCCCGCGTCCATCATCTGGGCGATGTACATCGCCACCGCGGAGGCGGGCGGGGCACGCCCGGAGCAACTGGGAGGCACCACCCAGAACGACATCCTGAAGGAGTACATCGCCCAGAAGGAGTTCCTCTTTCCCCCGCGGCCGGCCCTGCGCCTCGTGGTGGACACCATCGAGTACGCCGCCCGCCACCTCCCCCGCTGGAACCCCGTGTCGGTCTCGGGCTACCATATCCGGGAAGCCGGTTCCACGGCGGTCCAGGAGCTGGCCTTCACGCTGGCCGACGGGTTCGCCTACGTGGAGGCCACGAGCGCCCGGGGGATCCCGGTGGATGACTTCGCCCCGCGCATCTCCTTCTTCTTCAATTCCCACAACGATTTCTTCGAGGAGATCGCCAAGTTCCGCGCGGCCCGACGGATCTGGGCCACCCGGATGCGCGAGCGCTACGGGGCCCGGAAGGAGAGATCCTGGTGGATGCGCTTCCATACCCAGACCGCGGGATGCTCCTGCACCGCCCAGCAGCCCGAGCTCAACATCGTGCGGACGACGATCCAGGCCCTCGCCGGGGTCCTGGGCGGCACGCAGTCCCTGCACACGAACTCCTACGACGAGGCCATCCAGCTTCCTTCGGAAAGCGCGGTCCGGATCGCCCTCAGGACCCAGCAGATCCTCGCCGAGGAGAGCGGGGTGGCCAGTGTGGTGGATCCCCTGGGAGGGTCCTACTACGTGGAGTGGCTCACCGATCGGATGGAGGAGGAGGCCCTCCGGTACTTCGATCGCATCGATGCCCTGGGAGGCGTCATCGAGGGCATCGAGCGGGGCTTCTTCCAGCGGGAGATCCAGGAGGCCTCCTTCCGGTACCAGAGGCAGATCGAGACCGGCGAGCGGAAGGTGGTGGGGATCAACGCCTACACCACGGAGGACAAGATCCCGGTCCCTCCGCTGCGCATCACCGAGGCGGCCCGGCGGGAGCAGACCCGGCGCCTTCGGCGTCTGCGGGCCTCCCGAGATGCCCGCCGCGTCGAGGCGAGCCTCGCCCGCCTCAAGGAGGTGGCGGCCACGGAGCGGGAGAACACCATGCCCCCCATCCTGGACGCCGTCCGGGCCCGGGCCACCCTGGGCGAGATCGTCCGGGCCCTCCAGGACGTCTACGGTTCCTATCGCGAACGCTCCATGTACTGAGCCCGGCGCCGTGCGGTCCGGGACGGGCCACCTCAGGCCTTGGCCGAGGCGCCCCGGGAGCCCCGACCCCCCGCGGTGCGCGCCGTGGCCGGGGGCCGGACGGAGAGATGGATCGCCCCCCCGTGCACCCCCACCTCCACCTCGGACCCGTCGGGGACCTCCCCCTCGAGGATCCGCGTGGTGAGGGGGTCCACCACCAGACGCTGGAGGGTCCTCTTGAGGGGCCGTGCGCCGAACTCGGGGTCGAACCCCGCGTCCGCGAGGAGCTGCTTCGCCTCGGAGGTCACCGCGAGCCGGATGCGGCGCTCCGCGAGCCGAGCCTCCACGCCCTTGAGCTGGAGCTCCACGATCTTCACGATCTCGGACCGGGCGAGCGCGTGGAAGAGGACCACGTCGTCGAGGCGGTTCAGGAACTCCGGGCGGAAGAACCCCCGGAGCGCCTTCTCCACGAGGGCCCTGCGCTCCGCGTCGGAGTGCTCCTCCCGGAAGAGCTCCGTACCCAGGTTGCTCGTCATGATGACGAGGGTGTTGCGGAAATCCACGGTGCGCCCCTGGCCGTCGGTGAGGCGTCCCTCGTCCATGAGCTGCAGGAGGACGTTCATCACCTCCGGGGCGGCCTTCTCCACCTCGTCCAGGAGGAGCACGGTGTACGGCCGGCGGCGGACGGCCTCGGTGAGCTGCCCTCCCTCCTCGTACCCCACGTAGCCGGGAGGGGCCCCGATGAGCCGGGCCACCGAATGCTTCTCCATGTACTCCGACATGTCGATCCGGACCATGGCCTTGGGGTCGTGGAAGAGGTAGTCGGCGAGGGTCTGGGCCAGGTAGGTCTTCCCCACCCCGGTGGGCCCCACGAAGAGGAAGACCCCCATGGGTCGATTGGGGTCGGCGAGGCCGCTGCGGGCCCGCCGGACGGCCCGGGAGACCGCCTCGATGGCCTCGTCCTGGCCCACCACACGCTCCCGGAGGACCTCCTCCATGGTGAGCAACCGTTGCATCTCCCCCTCCATCATCCGGGCCACGGGGACCCCGGACCACTTCGAGATCACCTGGGCCACGTCCTCCTCGTCGACCTCCTCCCGGAGGAGCGACTCGCCGCCCGGGCCCTGGTTCACCTCCCGGACCTTGGCCTCCAGCTGGCGCTGGATCTCGGGGATCGTGCCGTAGCGGAGGCGGGCCACCTTCTCGAGGTCTCCCACCCGCTCCGCTTCCGATTCCTCCGTCCGCGCCCGGTCCAGCTCCTCCTGGAGGCGGCGGATGACGTCGACCTTCTCCTTCTCCTTCTTCCACCGGGCGAGGAGCTGGCTCTCCTCTTCCTTGAGGTTGCTGAGCTCCCTCTCCAAGGCCGACAGGCGCTCCCGGCTGGCCGCGTCGTTCTCCTTCTTCAGCGAGACGCGCTCCACCTCCAGCTGGCGGATACGCCGCGTGAGCTGGTCGATCTCCGGGGGACGCGAGTCCAGGGAGAGGCGGACCATGCTCGCGGCCTCGTCGATGACATCGATGGCCTTGTCCGGAAGGTGGCGGTCCGGGATGTAGCGGGCGGAGAGGGTGGCGGCGGCCACCAGGGCGGAGTCATGGATCCGTACCCCGTGGTGCAGCTCGTAGCGCTCCTTGAGCCCCCGCAGGATGGAGATGGCGTCCTCCACCGAGGGCTCCCGCACCACCACCGGCTGGAACCGCCGCTCCAGGGCGGCGTCCTTCTCGATGTACTTCCGGTACTCCTCGGTGGTGGTGGCCCCCACGCACCGGAGCGTCCCCCGGGCCAGGGCCGGCTTGAGGAGGTTCGAGGCGTCCATGGCCCCTCCCTCCACGGCCCCGGCCCCCACGAGGGTGTGGACCTCGTCGATGAAGAGGATGACGCGGCCGTCGGACCGCTCCACGTCCTTGAGGACCCCCTTGAGGCGTTCCTCGAACTCCCCCCGGAACTTGCTCCCCGCGAGGAGGGCCCCCAGGTCCAGGGCGGCCACGGTCTTGTCCTTGAGACCCTCCGGGACGTCCCCCTGGGCGATGCGCTGAGCGAGGCCCTCCACGATGGCCGTCTTCCCCACCCCGGGGTCCCCGATGAGCACCGGATTGTTCTTGGTCCGGCGCGAGAGGATCTGGATCACCCGGCGGATCTCGTCGTCTCGCCCGATCACCGGATCGAGCTTGTGGGACCGGGCGAGGGCGGTGAGGTCCCGGGAGTACTTCTCCAGGGCCTTGTACTGCTTCTCCCGGTCGCGGCTGTCCACCGTCTCCCCCGGAGCCCGGAGCCCGGCGAGCGCCTTCTCCACGCCCGCCACGGAGACCCCTGAGGACTCGAGGAGCCCCTTCACGGGGGACGGGGTCTTCAGGAGCCCCAGGAGGAGGTGCTCCACGGCCACGTACCGGTCCTTCTTCGCCTGGGCGGCCTTCTCCGCGGCGTCCAGGGCGTTCGCGAGGTCCTTGGAGAGGTACTGCTCGGCGGGGGCCACGTGCTCCGCCACCGGCTCCCGGGCCAGGGCATCCTCCGTGGAATTGCGCAGGCGGGACAGGTCCACCGAGAGCCCTCCCAGGAGGCCCGGCACCATGCCCCCTTCCTCGTCGAGGAGGGACAGGAGGAGGTGGGCGGGCTCCACCGCCTGGTGCCGGTGCTCCAGGGCCAATGAGAACGCGCGCTCCAACGCTCCGCGGGCGGCATCGGTGAGTCGTTCCAGCTTCATGCGACCGAGGCTAAACCGTGAATCGATATGTAGTCTCACCGCTCGGTCCGGACCGTGTCCGGCTTGGAGGTGGAGGTGGGGGGGGTCCGCCTCCGGAACCCCTTCCTCCTGGCCTCCGGCATCTGGGGGGAAAGCGGGCGTTCGCTGGCCCGGGTCCACGAGGCCGGGGCGGGCGGTGTGGTCACCAAATCCATCGGCCGGAACCCCCGGGACGGGTACCCCAACCCCACCGTGGAATCCCTGGGGGACTGGGGGATGCTCAACGCGATGGGCCTTCCCAACCCGGGCATCGAGCGGTATCCGGAGGAGATCCGGGAGGCGCTCTCCGCGGGCGCCACCGTGATCGGAAGCGTCTTCGGGGGCGATGCGGAGGAGTTCGCCCAACTCGCCGGCCAGATGGCCGACACGGGGGTGTGCGCGGTGGAACTGAACCTGTCCTGTCCCCACGCCCGGGGCTACGGCAGCGAGATCGGACAGGACCCGGAGGTGCTCCGTGAGGTGGTGCGGGCCGTCCGCCAGGCCATCCGGATCCCGGTCTGGGCGAAGCTCACCCCCAACACCCAGGACCCGGCGGCCCTCGCTCGGGCGGCCGAGGGGGCCGGGGCCCATGCCATCAGCGCCATCAACACGGTGCGGGCGATGGCCATCGACACGACCCTGCGTCGCCCGGTTTTAGCCAACGGGTTCGGGGGGTTGAGCGGACCGGCGATCAAGCCCATCGGCCTCGCCTGCATCTGGCAGATGTACGACGCGGTGAAGATCCCCCTCGTGGGGATCGGAGGCATCCAAACGGCCCGGGACGCGCTGGAGTACCTCCTCGCGGGGGCCCGGGCGGTGGAGATCGGCACCGCGGTGGCCACCCGGGGGCCCGGGGTCTTCGCAGAGCTCTGCCGGGACCTTCCGGGCG
>JAJZYH010000016.1 GCA_021798195.1 Thermoplasmata archaeon | reverse complement strand
TGGTGGAGGAGCGCGGCCTTGAGGCCCGCCTGGAGACCCGCGTGGCCTCCCCCCAGCACCACGATGTCGTACTGCGTCCGCAACCGCGCGAAACCCGTCACGGGGGATCAATCCTCCATGGAGGATGGGACCGGACAAGCATGGGAACGACGCCCACCCTCACCCCGCCCCCACGGCGTCGAGGGCCGATCGGCGGGCCGCAGCCATGTCCGCCCGGGGGATGGCCCCGCACTCCCGCAGGATCCGTTCCGCCTCGGAGTAGAGCTGGCGCGCCCTCTCCACCTCTCCGTTTCGGGCGTGGAAATTGCCCAGGTTCATCAGGATCACGCCCTCGTAGAGACGCCGGCCGGACGACCGGGCGGTCTCCAGCGCCTCCAGATAGGTGGCCTGGGCCTCCGCGAGATCTCCCACCGCGGTGAGCATGCTGCCCCGCAGGACCGCCACGGGGAGGCGGTACTGACCCGCCCGCTCCGTCCCGAACCGGGGCAGGGAGGCGCGGACCTCCTCGAGATGCCCCAGGATGCTCAGGGCCAACCCTCGGATCCCCTGCAGGAGGGGCCAGATCTCCCGGTTCTTGGCAACCAGCGGGTCCTCCAAAAGCTCCTCGGCGAGGGCGAGTCCGGCATGGGCATTCCCCATCTCCACCTCCTCCAGCGCGATGAGCGCCGCCGTGTTATGCTGGAGCCGAAGGCCCCCTACCATGTGTCCCAGCTGCCAGCCTTCCTGGAGGATGCCCTTCGCCTCGACGTGGCGGCCCATATCGGCAAGAACCTCCCCCAGGTTCCCCAGGGCGACCACCAGGTCCGGAAGGCTCGAGGATCGTCGGTAGGCTTGCACCACGGGCCGCAGGAGCCTCTCCGCCTCCCGAAGGTGTCCCCGTTGCAGTTCCAGAGCGGCGCGGTCCTGCTGGATCTGGAGTTGGGATGTCCCTTGCTGGAACCGTTCCGCGAACTCCGCGGTCTCCCGGATCTGCCGCTCGGCCATCTCGAACTCCCCCGCGGAAAGATAGGCATAGGTGAGGTAGTGCGCGATGCGGAGGACGTCCCGGGGCGCCGCCGAGCTCTTGAGCTGGTCCAGGAGGTCCGGCCCCTCTTGCCGGATCCGCTGGTAATCGTGGAACTTCCCCCAAATGAGGAGCTGGGTGGCGCCCACCAACCCCCCCGCGAGGTCCGCCGATTCCGCCTCCACCGGCTCCTGCCGCGCCTCCGCGAGGTGCCGCTCGGCCGTGTCCAACTCCCCCAATTCGGATCGGATCTCGGCCAGGGCGCAGAGGACCTGGACGGAGGCGAGTCCGGGAGGGGTCCCCCGGCGGGCGGACTCGAGGAGGGAGAGGGCCTCGGTGGGCTGCCCCAGGCTCCACCAGCCCAGCGCCTCCCGGAACTCCCACCGGTACGCCCCATCGGAACCCTCCAAGGCGGGGGTCGCAAGCTGCCTCCCCCATCGCGCGATCCGCACCATCGCCTCGCCGTCCCCGCGGTTGCGGGCCGCCTCCCATGCCTCCGAGAGCCAGGGGGAGGAGACGGCCGGCGCCCCCGCCTTGAGGAAATGGCGGGCGATGGTCTCCGGCCGGTCCGACACGTGCTCGGTCATCCAATCCCCCACCTTCCGGTTGGCACGGACCAGCGCCTCGGGCGGAGTGAGCTTCAGGATCGCCCGGTGCATGGTGGGATGCTCGAAGTACCAGAACGGGGAGGTCATGGACCGGATCAAGGAATGCTTGTCCCGGAGCGAGCTCAGGACGGCGCCCATGTCCGGGACCTCGGGAAAGAGTTCCCCCACCACCCGGCCGTCGAAGGGATTCCCCAGGACGGCCGCGACGGTCAGGATGTCCCTCTCCTCCGGGGAGAGGGTGGCCAGGCTCTCCTCCAGGTAGGCTTCGAACGGGGGGTCCCGGGAGGGACTTCCCCCCGGGGGAAGGGCCTCCGCGCTCTTCCGCTCCCCGTCCAGATCCACCCTCCTGGGATCTCTCGCGAGGAGTTCGATGTGGTAGGGGTTCCCCTGGGAGATCTCCCAGATCCGGTCCCCGAGCTCCCCACGTTCCCCGAAGGTGGACCCGGATCGGGCCTTGAGGAATTCCAGGGCCTCCGCACGGGTGAGCGGTGGGACCGGGATCTCCTCGGCATCCATGAAGCGGATCACTTCCGGGAGGGTGCGCTCGGAGATGCGCAGACGACGTTTCCAGTTGGCCTCGGCCTCCTCCGGGATATAGGCACCCAGGAAGAGCACGGGGGATTCCCGGAGGTCCTGGCTCAGGGCCATGAACACCTCCAGGGAGGAGACGTCCGCCCAATGCAGATCGTCGAGGACCACCAGGACGGGGTGCTCCCGGGACATGGCCCGGAGCCTCTCCCGGATCCGGTAGGTCATGTGGGACACCGGAAGCCACTCATCGGGGAGTTCCGAGCGGACCGGGGGCCATTGCCACCCGGCATCGCTCGGATCGGTGGGCGTCCCGGACGACGGGGGAGCCTCTTCCGGCCCGACGAACGCGTAGGGGGCGGCCGGCGGGATCGAGGGGGAGCTCTCCTCCTCTCCGTAGGCCGATTCCCGGATCCGGAACGCCATGTTCCACATGCGGTACGGCGAGAAATCCCCGTAGCTTCCGGTGCTCACCAGGATGTGCATGCGCCGTTCGCGGGCTTCCCGGACCGCCCGGGCGAGCAGGTGGGTCTTGCCGATCCCCGCGGGGCCCGTGAGGATGAGCGTGGATCCCACGCCGGACTCCGCCCTCCGGAGCGCCTCCCAGATCTGGGCCAGTTCCTTCTCCCGCCCCACGGTGTGGGGCCGGCGTGGTGCGGGGTCGCTCAACGGTACTTCCAAGGGGACAACTGCTATACCAATTGTCCGTCCGGCGGTCGCAATCCTTTTAGATTCTCCCCCAGTGCGAATCCGCCGGGTGACCTCTGATCCGGGCCGAGCGAGGGGACCGTTCGGGGCCGGCGCCGCTCTCGGGGCGCCTCGTGCTCGAGGATGGGACCCGGTTCGACGGCGCCGGGTTCGGCGCCCCCGCCGTGACCACGGGGGAGGTGGTCTTCACCACCGGCATGGTGGGGTACCCCGAGGCGCTCACCGATCCGTCCTATCGGGGGCAGATCCTCACCTTCACGTACCCCATCCTGGGGAACTACGGGGTGCCCTCCCTCCGGGCCCGGGACGCCTGGGGTCTCCCGGCGGGGTTCGAGTCGGGTGAGATGCAGGTCCGGGCCATGCTGGTCCGGTCCCTCGCCGACCCCCACCACTGGAACTCCCGCTTGAGCCTTCCGGAGTGGCTCCGCCGCTCGGGCATCCCCGGGATCCAGGGGTTGGACACCCGGCGGCTCACGGAGCACCTGCGGTCCAGCGGGGTCATGCGCGGGATCGTGGCCGTGGGCCGGACGATCCCTTCCCCCGAGAGCCTCCTCGCCCGCCTGGGGAAGGCGCCGCGCTACGAGGAGGAGGATTTCCTCGCCCAGGTCTCCCCCCGGCGGGCCGCCTGGGTCGCTTCCCGCGCTCCCCGCGCCCCCACGGTGGCGGTGATCGATTGCGGCTGCAAGACGAGCATCCTGAGGTCCCTTCTGCGCCGAGGTCTCGACGTGCTCCGGCTCCCTCCCGGCGAACCCCTCCCGGAGAAGTTCGACGGGCACCGGATCCGGGGCCTCGTGGTGGGGAACGGCCCGGGGGACCCCGCCACCCTCGCCCCCGTGGTGGAGACCCTCTCCGCGTCCGCTGCGCGGGACCTCCCCACCCTGGGGATCTGCCTGGGCCACCAGCTCCTCGCGCTGTCCCGGGGGGGGCGCACCTTCAAGCTCAAGTACGGCCACCGGGGGCAGAACAAGCCGGTGGTCTTCCTCGACGGGCGGGCCTACATCCTGTCCGAGAACCACGGGTATGCCGTGGACCCCGCCACGCTCTCGGCGAGTGGCTTCTCCCCGTGGGCCCAGAACCCCGATGACGGGACCCTGGAGGCGTTCCGGGACGCGCGGGGACGGGTGATCGGCATCCAGGGCCACCCCGAGGGGGGCCCCGGCCCCCGCGAGGCGAGCTTCGTGTTCGACCTCTTCGCGGAGAAGGTCCGGAGGTCCCGCTGATGCCCCCCCAGCTCCCCTCCCGGGCCGTCCTCCTGGGGAGCGGAGCCCTGAAGATCGGGGAGGCCGGCGAGTTCGACTACTCGGGATCCCAGTGCATCAAGGCGCTGGAGGAGGAGGGCGTCTACACCGTGGTGGTGAACCCCAACATCGCCACCCTCCAGACCGACCCCCCGCGCCACGGACGCGTGTACTTCCAGCCGGTGACCCCGGAGTTCGTGGAGCCCATTCTGGAGAGCGAGCGCGCCGACGCGCTCCTTCTCTCCTTCGGAGGGCAGACCGCGCTCAACTGCGGCGTCTCGCTCTCCCGCCAGGGGACCTTGCGCCGCCTGGGGGTCCGGGTGCTGGGGACCCCCATCCGGGGCATCGAGGAGACCGAGGACCGGGCCCGTTTCGTCCGCCTGATGCAGCGGGCCCACGTGCCGGTCCTGCAGAGCCGGGCGGTGTACTCCGCGGAGGAGGCCCTCGCCACGGCGAAGGAGCTGGGATTCCCCGTGATGTGCCGCGTGGCCTTCACCCTGGGGGGAAAGGGGGGCGGCATCGCCCGGACCCCGGAGGAGCTCGTGCGGGTGGCCCAGAGGGGGCTCCGGACCAGCCCCACCCACCAGATCCTCCTGGAGCGCTACGTGGGCCGCTTCAAGCAGATCGAGTACGAGGTGGTGCGGGATGCCCGCGGGAACGGCCTCACGGTCTGCAACATGGAGAACATCCTGGGGATGCGGGTCCACACCGGGGACAACTTCGTCATCGCCCCGTCCCAGACGCTCACCGACTCCGAGTACCAGTTGCTCCGCGCGGCCGCCCTCCGGGCGGCCGATGCCGCCGGCATCGTGGGGGAGTGCAACATCCAGTTCGCGCTGGACCCCGAGAACGAGGAGTACTACGCCATCGAGATCAACGCCCGGCTCTCCCGCAGTAGCGCCCTGGCGAGCAAGGCCACCGGCTACCCCCTCGCCTACGTGGCGGCGAAGCTCGCCCTGGGCTACACCCTCCCCGAGCTCAAGAACCGCGTCACGGGGGTGACCACGGCCTGCTTCGAGCCCGCGCTGGACTACGTGGTGGTGAAGCACCCCCGATGGGACCTCGAGAAGTTCTCCCGCTCGGAGCGGCGACTGGGGCCGTCCATGAAGTCCGTGGGGGAGACCATGGGGATCGGCGCCACGTTCCCGGAGGCCCTCCTCAAGGCGGTGCGCATGTGCGACCCGCGCGCGGACCTCCTCCCTCCGGAGCATCCGCGCCCCCCCGAGGAGATCAAGGCGGACCTCGCGGCCCCCACCCCCCAGATCCTCACCCATGTGCTGGAGGCGCTCGAGGCGGGGATCCCGGTGGAGGAGATCGCCTCCTTGAGCTGGATCGATGCCTGGTTCGTCCGGGGGCTCGAGGAGGTGCAACGGACGGCGCGGGAACTCCGCGCCGGCGCCGGCCGTCCTCCGGGAGAGGATCTCCTGCGGCGGGCGAAGCGCCACGGGCTCTCGGACCGGGCGGTGGCCCGCCTCCTGGGGCGCGACGAGGAGGAGATCCGGCGCCTCCGGGTGGCGTCGGGCATCGTGCCCCACGTCCGGATGATCGACACCCTCGCCAACGAATGGCCCAGCCGGACCAACTACCTCTACCTCACCTACTGGGCCGACGCGGACGACGTGGGGCCGGTCCCCAAGGGGAGCGTCCTCGTCCTGGGCGCCGGTCCCTACCGGATCGGGAGCTCCGTGGAGTTCGACTGGTCCACCATGAACCTGGTGGACGGGCTCAAGGCCGAAGGGGTCCCCGCCGTGGTGGTCCTGAACTCCAACCCCGAGACGGTGAGCACGGATTACGACCGCTCGGACCGCCTCTACTTCGACGAGATCACGCTGGAGCGGGTCCGGGACCTCTTCGACAAGGAGCTCTTCCGGGGCGTGGTGACCTGCGTGGGGAGCCAGCTGGCGCAGAACCTCACCCCCCTCCTCGCCGCCTGCGGGATCCCCATCCTGGGGACCTCCAGCGACAGCATCGACACGGCGGAGGACCGGAGCCGGTTCTCCCGCCTCTGCGAGCGGTTGGGGATCCCGCAGCCCGCCTGGAAGGCGTTCACCACGCTCGCGGACGCGGAGGCCTTCGCCGATTCGGTGGGCTATCCCGTGCTGGTCCGCCCGTCCTACGTGCTCAGCGGGGCCGCCATGCGGGTGATCCCGGGGCGGGCCGACATGCAGCAGTTCCTCTCGGGCGCCGTCCGGATCTCCCCCGAGTACCCCGTGGTCATCACCAAGTTCATCGAGGGGGCCACGGAACTCGACCTCGACGCCGTGAGCGACGGGGAACGCGTCCTCGTGGCGGGGATCCTGGAGCACGTGGAGCGGGCGGGCGTCCATTCCGGGGACGCCATCCTGGTCCTGCCCCCGCGCCGCACCTCCTTCGCCGTGCAGGAGAAGATGCTCCGGGTGGCGGAGTCCCTCGCCAAGGCACTCACCATCCGGGGGCCCTTCAACATCCAGTACCTGGCGGTGGGGGAGGACGTCTCGGTGATCGAGCTCAACCTGCGCGCGTCCCGTTCCCTCCCCTTCGTGGGGAAGGCGAGCCGGATCCCGGTCCTGCGGGAGGCGGCCCGCGCGGTCCTGGGACGGCAGGTCTCCCGTGGCGGCGTGGCGCCGCTCCCGTTCGGCCGGTGGGGCGTGAAGGTCCCCCAGTTCTCGTTCTTCCAGGTGGAGGGGGCCGACCCCCTATTGGGAGTGGAGATGCAGTCCACGGGGGAGGTGGCCTGCTTCGGGCCCACCTTCGCCGATGCCCTCGTGAAGGCCCTGGTGGCCACCGGCGTGAAGCTCGTGCCCCGGGGAGGCCGGGCCTTCCTCTCCGTGGGAGGACCCGCCCTCAAGGAGCTCCTGGTGCCGGTGGCGCGGACCCTGGACCGCCTGGACTTCCACCTCTACGCCACCGAGGACACCGCGAACCTCCTCCGGGCCCGGGGGCTCTCCCGGGTGGACACCCTCTACAAGATCATGGAGCCGGAGCGGGAGCCCAACCTGAGGACCGCCCTCGAGAACGGGGAGCTGGACCTCATCCTCAACGTCCCGGCGTCGTTCTCGCAGGAGAAGTTCGAGCGGATGCTGGAGGACGACTACGTGCTCCGCCGGCGCTCCATCGAGCTGGGGATCCCGCTGTTCACCTCCATGGAGACGTTCACCGCCTACGTCGAGGGACTCTCCTGGCTCCAGGACCATCCCCTCACCGTGGAGGCGTTCTACGGGTCCGACGTGGATGCGAGCACCCTCTCCTGGAACCAGCCCAGGAGCGTCCCCCTGAGCCGCGCCGCGGCCAGCGCCTCCTCGAGGAACCGGCGGTGGGCGCGGGGGGAGCGCGAACCTTCGCGCCAGCGGAAATCGTAGAGCACCTCCATGAGGACGAGGCGGGACGGGTCCGCGAGGGGCACCGTGAGGCGGGTCTCCCCCCGGAGCGCCGCCTGGACCCTGGCCCCGGGGATCCGTCCCGCGGCCACCTCCTCCATGGCTCCCACCATCTTGCGGACCTGATGCCAGAGGAAGGAAGGGGCCCGCACGTCGAGGAGGAGCCAGGGGCCTTCCCCCGAGACCCGAAAGCTCTCCACCGTCCGGCGGGTGGGGCCCTCCCCCCGGTCCCGCCGGGAGAAGCTCGCGAACTCGTGCTCGCCCAGGAACCAGGTGGCCATGGCGCGCCAGGATGCCGGGTCATGCCCTTCCCGGGGGAGGAGGTAGCGGTACCACCGGGATCGGGCCCGACGCGGCTGGAACGTGGGAGGGACCGGGGCGTACCCGAAGCAGAAGATCCGCGGGTCCACGGCATCCAGCGCCCGCGCCACCGAAGGACCCGACCAGGGGGTGTTGAACGCGATGACGTTCCCCAGCGCGTGGACCCCCCGGTCGGTCCGGCTCGCGCTCTGGAGCTGCATCCGCTCCTCGTCCGGGGCGAGCCCCCGTCTCAGGATCTCCCGCCGCAGGGTCCCCTCCACGGTCTCCCCCCCGGGCTGGCGGGCGTACCCCAGGAAGCCTTCGGCGAGGTACCCGATCCGGAACGCGTAGCGGGCGAGGCGGCCCGTCCCTTCCCGCGCCATGACCCGTGCGCCGCGGTGGGCCCCCGGAGCGCCTTCTGGGGTCAGAGAGGGAACTTGGTCACCGAGAGTTCGGGGATGAAGCTCGAGGTGTCGCTCACCCCGGGGACGCGCTTCTTGAGCCCGATGATGAAGTCCAGCACCTGGCGCTTGGTGATCTCGCCGCTCCCGGCGAACTCCAGCACCAGGAAGAGGTCCCAGTCGCCGGTGATCACATGGACCTCCTTCACCTCGGGGAGGTTCAGAAGGTTCTGGCGGACCTCGTCGAGGTCCACCGCGTCGACCTTGAGGTAGGTGAATGCGCGGCGGTTCTTCATCTCGGCCGGGAGCAAGGCGAGGAGGGAGAGTTCGGTGAAGGCGGAGGGCCCGATGAGCCGGTGGCCCGAGGAGGGGACCACCAGGACCGGGAACGTCGTGGCCCCGGAAAGGTGGGAATCCAGGAGCTTCGTGACCAGGTTGGTCCGTGCCACGTCGATGATCTTGAGATGGTAGCCCCGGCGCAGGGCCACCTCCTCCGCCAGGGAGACGCACCGGGCCTGTTCATCGGAGAGCATGTAGGCCCCCTCCGCATCGGTCATCTCGTCGGACGTGTCGGTGGCGTCGGAATCCGCCGCCTTGGCGTGGGGGTCCCCCACCACGTCCATGGCGGTGCTCCGCGGGCGGTAGAACGAAGTGACCGCCTTGTGGCTCTTCACGTACAACAGGATCTCGTTGGTCCGGGCGGGTGCCATGGCCCTCGGACGGGCGCTTCCGCTATAAGACTCCTTGCGCAGGGAGGAAGGGGTTCCGGGGGACGGGCCGGCCGTCCCCGGCTCAGTAGCGGCGGTACCCGCCGCCGCCGCCTTCCCGGTCCCCCCGGGGCCGGAACCCGCCTCCGCCTCCGAAGGACCGGCGCTCCGACTGGAACTCCTGGGCGCTCATGTCCTGCCCGGTGTTCACATCGCCCACCGTCTCGGTGCTCTTGGTCATGGTCCCGTACCGCCCCACGTTGAGGCGCATGTGGCCCCGCACGAGGCTCACGTAGCCGTTGTCCACGAAGATCGTGTCGTCCTTGGCGATGGAGCCGATCTGTTCGTTCCACAGGGAGAGGGTCACCACGGCGGTGTCGTCGCCCACCACCGCCTCGGCCACCTTCCGGCTGTCCCCGTACTTCCCCATGACCTCCTTGGGCTCGCCCACGCTGACCACCTTGGCCAGGATGTTCACTTGCTTGGAGTTCGGCGTCAGGTCCTTCACCTTCGTCAACGGCTTGTCCACCATGGCACTCGTCCTTCCTCGGGTCTCTCCGATTTGCTGGCGTTTCCGGGAGGGGTCTCCCAGCTCACTCCTTGTTCCCAGAAACAGCGGGTCTCCGAACCGGGGGCGCCGGCGATGTCTCGCGGGAAGAAAGCTGCGGGGGGACCGCTTCTCGGATCTGCGCCGGTTGGCACCGTGCCGGCCTATTTCAATCCATCGAGGCACTGGGGAAACGCCTCCCCGGCGGGGTTGGGGCCTTCCACCAGGGCATGAGCACCCATCCCGACCTTCCTTCGGCGAGGCTAGGGTGCTTCTCAGGGCAAGGGCATCACTGGCCCGGGAGCGAACGGGGAGATGGCCCAAGGGAACGAAGAGCCCCGTGGGATCGGTGTCTGGCCCGCGATCACCCTCACGGGCCTCACCCTCGTGGTGGCCGGAGCGGTTCTTCCGGGGCTCCCCCGAATGGGGCCCGCGACCCTCAATCCAGTCGCGTGGTTCCCAACCGCCGCAGGCACTCCGGCGGCATGCTACGGCGGATCCGGTTGGTACGACGCGAATGGAGCCCTGCGGAGAGGACCCACATCTGCATAGTCCCGCAGTTCCCGCGGGATGAGCCCCGACCCCGGGGAACCCCGGATCTCCCCCCTCCCACATGGCCGGGGTTCCTCGCGGAGAGGGGACCCCTCCCGGGGAATCGGGCCCCGTTGCCTCGAAGAAGCCACCTCGCGGACCCGGTTCCCCCCCGGATCCGGGGACCTTTGGGGACGGGAGGAGTTTCCCCCGGGGACCCTCGCACCTCAGGGGCGCGTTGCCGGATCCTCGTCCGCGCCCACGATGGCCGAGGGGAGCCAGGCGCGGACCTTCTCCCTCCGCTCCCGGTGCTCCGCGAGGAAGCTCTGGATCCGGGGGATGATGCGCGCCTTGCAGTCCCCGCAGAGGAGCTCTCCGCTGCGGCAGGTGCGGGTGATCTCCTGGAATTCCCCCTCGTCCGGCGCGAAGCGGCTCCGCCACAGGTTCCACACCGAGCAGATCTCCGGGTTCGCTCCCAGCCGGCGTTGCTCCTCCACAGTGGCCCGGCCGCCCGTGAAGGCCTTCCCGATCTTCCGCTCCACCTCCCCGGGGGGATCGTTGAGGTAGATGGCGTCGTCCTTGCGGTTGGCCGACGAACTCATCTTCCCTTCGCCCCCCAGGCCCGCCAGGAACCGGTTGTGCAGAAGGGCCGGTTTGGGGTAGCCCATGGATTCGGCGATGTCCCGGGTCAGCCGGAAGTGGGGATCCTGGTCGATCCCGCACGGGATGAGGCACGGGATGGGCCGGTGGGCGATCTGGGAGGGGAGGAAGCACGGGACCGACTGGATCGCCGTGAAGAAGATGGAGCCGATGTTGTTCTGGTTGGTGAACCCGAAGACCGCCTTCGCCGTGGAGAAGGTGATGCGTCGCGCCACCTCCAGGGCGAGGGGATAGAGGTGCCGGATGGACACGGTGTCGAAGAGGATGTGGGTCTTCCGGGGATCGAACCCCGGGGCCAAAAGGTCCAGGAGGTTCTCCTCCCCCAGGCGGCGGGTCTCGGCCAGGGAGAGGTCCGACCGGAACAGGAACTTCTCGTCGTCGGTGACCTGGACCCACATCTCCACTCCGAGACGCCTCTGGAGGTACGCCGAGAGCTCGAAGGGGATGAGGTGGGCCAGGTGGACGTCCCCGGAGGGACCCCGCCCGGTGTAGAGGAAGAAGGGGTTCCCCTTCTCGTACTCGTCCAGGATCCACCCCAGGTCCCGGTGCGAGTAGTAGATCCCCCGGGAGAGGAGCGGCGGCAGAGGTTCCCCCAGGATCCGTTCCAGACGTTCCAGGAGCGGGGGATCCAGGTCGCTGGTGCCGAAGAGCTCCCGGAGGCGGTCGTAGTCCACCTTCCCCGAGACCTCCCACGGGGTGACCTTGAACTCGTCCCGGGCCAACCTGTTATCCCCCTCTCCGCGCCGCCTTACCGATTGTCGCGGCGAAGGAGCCCTCTCCCCTAAACCTTTCCCGCCCCGCGGGTCCGTGCCTCTCCCACCACGTTTCACCTCCCGACATGATGAGATTTCTCATAGAACCCGGGGTTCCCTTGGTCTTCGAGGAACACCCATGTCCCAACGCAAGACGCTCCGGTGCCCACCGCCCAACCTCGCTCCGCTCCTCGGGACCCTCCTTGCCTTCCTTCTCATGGTCCTGCCCGGGGCGGGGGCGACGGGAGGGGCCGTGCCCGTCCTGGCTCCCGCCCACGAGTCGGTCCGCGCCGGGGCCGAAGCATCCGGGAGCAGTGTGGTCAACGTCTCCGTGTCGCCATCGGTCCTGGATCTTTCGGCCGGGAACTCCACGTCCCTCCACGTCACGGTGACCCCGGATGCGTCGTACGACCATCTGGAAGCGGTCACGTACCAATGGTCCCTTTCGGGCAGTGCATCGGAGGGGGATCTCAGCCCCACCGACCAGGCCACCACCCAGCTCTCCACGTGGTACATCCCCAACGCGACCGTCCTCACCGTCTCGGTGACGGTGGAGGGGGCGGTGGTCTCCGTGGGGGTGACCCCCTTCACGGTCTCCGCCTCCTCCACGGTGACGGTCTATCCTCCCCTCACCGTGGGAGGGCTCTCCGTCACCCCGGATCCGGTGGCGCCCGGCCAGACGACCACGCTCGTGGCGGATCTCGCCGGCGGCGTTCCCCCCTACCGGATCTTGTGGGAGTTCGGGGACGGAAGTTCTCTGGCCACCACCCGCTCCCAGGCGTCGGGGTCTCTTCAGGTGACCCACTCCTATTCGGAGGGGACCTACGAGCCTTCGGTACAGATCCGGGATTCCATCGGCGAAACGGGGACCGCCACGTCCTCGCAATCCGTGCTGGTCACCGGAGCCCTGGCCGCCTCGCTGGAGGTCCCCCTCCAGAGCGATGTGAACTCGCCCATGGTCCTCCGTGCCTCCATCACCGGGGGGAGTCCCCCCTATGCCTGCCGATGGGAGGACTCCCAGGGCGCGTCGTACGTGGGGGGCCTCCAGTGGAACGTGACGCCCGCCACGGTGGGGGCTCTGGGGGTCTCCCTCACCGTGACCGATGCGCAGGGGAACTCCGTGGCCGCGCCGGGTGCCACGGTGGAGGTCCGGCCCGTTCCCTCGGCGTCCCTCGCGTCCCTCTCGCCATTGGTGGACGTGGGGACCCCGGCGCCCCTGGTCCTCAACCTCTCCGGGGGGGTTCCGCCCTTCAACGTGACCTTCGTGGCGGAAGGGGAAGGGATCACCGAGACCGGTTCCTATCCCCAGGATGGTCCGTATTCGGATCCCACCATCTTCGCGACGCCCGGTCCATTGGATGCATGGCTCAAGGTGACCGATGGCGACGGGGTGAGCAACACCTTCTCCCAGACGGTGGCCCAGATCGTGACGGGCCCCACCGTCACATTGGCGGTGACGCCCTCCGATCCCACGGTGGGAGAGAACGTTTCGGTGATGGCGGGCCTTTCGGGCGGGGTCCCGCCATACTCGTACGAGTTCCTCTGGCCGGCGGGATCCACCCCGGTGAGCCCTTCCACCGGCACCCTGGGAGGCGCCGGGACGGTCACGGGGACCGCCTTCTGGCAGAGCGCCGGCGGGTCTTCGGTCTCGGTGGTGGTGGAGGATTCCAGCCACGGGGAGACGCAATCCTCGGTCTCCCTCATCGCCGCCCAGCCTCTCCGTGCGTCCCTTTCCTTCCTCCCCTCCCGGACAGAGCTCGGACGTCCGGTCCTCGCGGAGCTCTCGGTGACCGGGGGAACACCCCCCTTTGCGGGCACTCTCGCCGCCTCGGACGGGGAGGTGGACCCCGTGAGCCTTTCCGGGTCCGGGACCACCTTCCTTTCCCTGACGCCCACCGTGGCGGGGAATCTCTCGGTCTCCCTGTCCCTTTCCGACTCCCAGGGCCGGACCTGGGCCATGGAGACCGGTCTCACGGTCCTTCCGCCCCTGGGTGCCTCGTGGTCCGTCTCCCCGGATCCCCTGGATGCGGGGGGAATGGCACGTGGGTCCCTCACCCCGTCCGGCGGGCTGCCGCCGTACCAGCTGGTGGTCTCCATCTCCAATGGACAGACGTTCCCGTGGCCGGTGGGAAGCGGGCCCACCGAAGTGGACCTTCCCTTCGAGACCCCGGGGTCCTACGTCGTCCAGGTGAACCTCACCGACTCGCTGGGCGCACGCTGGGAACGGTCGTCGCTCATCACCGTCCTCCCGGACCCCTCGGCCCGGATCCTCCCGTCGTCCAATGTCACCGACGTGGGGGTCCCCATGGAGGTGAGCCTCCTGGGGAGCGGAGGGACGGGGGGCTACCACGGCTTCCGGATCTCCCTGGGCGACGGGACCGCGGAGAACGCCTCCACGGTGGACCACGTCTATGAGAGCCCGGGGACGTACGAGATCACGGGGAACCTCACCGATTCCTCCGGGGTGTCGGTGGCGGCTCCCCCCGTGCTGGTCACGGTGCGGCCGGACCCGGAGGTGGCGGCCACGGAGCTCGCCCCCGGGTCCGACGTGGGCCGAGCGACGCCGTTCGCCTCCCTCGTCACCCTGGGGGACCCCCCCTACCAGTATCAATGGAATTTCGGGGACGGGGCCTCGAGCGACCTTGCGGACCCGAGCCATGTCTACCTGGCGCCGGGGACCTACCAGGTCTCTCTCTCCGTGGTGGATGCGGCGGGAGCCACCGCGACCTCCCGGCCCTTCAACGTCTCCGTGGCCGAGCCTCCCACGCTCTCCGTGTCCGCGGACCGCACCGCGGTGGACGTGGGTCAGCCGGTCACCCTGGATGCCATCTCCTGGGGTGGTTCCACGCCGGAGGCCGTCCAGTGGAGCCTTGGGGATGGGGCTGCCGAGAGGGGCACCCAGGTGACCCACCGGTACTCGGACCCGGGGACGTACACCGTGGAGGCGACCCTCGTGGACGGAGCAGGCGCCACTGTGGGAGCATCGCTCACCATCGTGGTGGCTCCGGACCTCGTTCTTCCCCCCGTGCTCCCCGGCCCCCTACCGGGGGAGGTGGGAGTGCCGCTGGAGCTCTCGTTGGATCCCGAGGGCGGCACCGGACCTCTGCGGGAGATCTGGCAGGTCCCGGGAGAGAGCTCTGTGGGGATGGGAGAGACCAGCATATCGCTCCTCCCCGCGGCGGCGGGAGTCCTCAACGGGACCGTCACGGTATCCGATGCCACGGGCGCGAACGCCACCGTCTCGTTCGACCTGCCGGTGGCTCCCGCCCCGACCCTGGCGCTCCGGGCCATCCCCTCCCAGCCGGAATCGGGGGTCCCCCTCCTCATCCAGGCCGCGATCACCGGAGGGGTCTCCCCATTCCAGTTCCAGTGGAGCACTTCCACGGGGGTCTCCCTGTCCACGGTGAATGGGTCTCTCCTCCTCTCCCCGGGACCGGCGGGTCCCCTGGTGGTCCAGCTCTCCCTCGAGGACGCCCGGGGATCCCAGCGGACCGCCTCCCTCACCCTGGAGGTGGCTCCGCCCCTCACCATCGATCCACCTCCTCCAGTCCTCGCGGCGGACGAGGGGGTTCCCTGGACCCCCCCCATCCAGGTGGGGGGCGGAGTGGCTCCCTACCAGGTCACGGCCCGCCTCCCCGGCATGGGAGTGGTGAACCTCTCCGCTCCGCTCCGGCTCCCCACCGCGGGGGAGATGCCAATCCTCGTCCAGGTCACGGATGCCGATGGGGCCTATGCCTCCTGGAACGGGACGCTCTCCGTCTCCCCCGCACCCCTCCTCGTGGTGGTCCAGGGCCCTCCCCTCGTGGCCGTGGACACCCCCACCCCGTTCTCCGCCGCCCTGGTGGGTGGGAGCCCGCCCGCCACGTTCTCCTGGGCGTCGGGAGGGCTCGTGGCCGCGTCCGGTGCCTCGGTGCTCCTTTCGTTCCCGGAGCCCGGAAATTACACGGTGAACCTCTCGGCCCGGGACGGGGCCGGGGCGGAGGAGAGCCGGACCCTCGAGGTCCAGGCCCTTGCCGACCCCCTCTCGCTGGCGGCGAACCTCACCCAGGACCTGGGCCCCGCGCCCCTGGACCCCACGGTGGTGGCCACGGTCCGCGGGAACCAGGGTCCCTTCACACTCCAGGTGATCGTGGACGGCGAGGTCGCCGAAGTGGCACAGGGGGTCCCGCCGAACCGCTCCACGGAGATGGTCCTCCCGCCCCTGGGAGCTGGCCTCCACGACATCCGCGTCGAGGCCGTCGACGCGCTGGGACGATCCGCCCAGGTCTCCCTCTCGGTGGTCGCCCTCTCCGCCCTCCCATCCCCCGTGATCCAGCCCGACCCCGCCGTCGCCCACGCGGGGGCCTCCCTCAGCCTCACGGCTTCCCTCCCCGCCAACGAGAGCTCTCCGTGGGAACGGCTCCTCGTCACGTGGTGGGGACCCGGCCTCAAGGAACGAGCCGGCGCCACGGCGATCTTCGAGGAGAACTCGAGTGGCCTGATCATGGACGAAGTGAGCGTGGAGGTCCTCACCCTTTCCGGAAGCCCGGTGCAGAACCTCACCCTCCCGGTCCCCGTGGAGGTGCTCCCGGGTCCCCCCTTCGCACTGGTCCCGGACGTTCCCGTGGAGCTTGCCTCGGCCGGAGAGAACGTCTCCCTGGCCGTGGACGTCGTGGATGCCTATGGCAACCTCAACACATCGGCGGTGGGGAACGTAACCCTCGATCCTCTCCCGGGGAGCACCATCGCCGCACTCTCCCCCCTGGAGTCCACCCTCCAGGGTGGCGTCGCCCGGTTCCCCGTGACCTCCTTGCATGTCGGATGGGCCAACTACTCCATCCAGGGCCCCTGGTCGGCGCCGGATCCCGTGCGGATCCTCTGGCAGCCCGATGTGGACCGGACCGTCCTTCGCCTCACGGGTTTCCAGCGGGAGGGGACCCAGCTCGTGCTCGCCATCCAGGCCACCGACGTCTACGGCAACCCACTGGACAACGTCACCGTGGAGGGGATCACCAACACCGGGGCAGAGGCGACGGGCTCGGTGGTGGACGGCCGCCTCATCCTCTCGATCCCGGGAGGGGCCAACGCGACCTCGGTAACGCTCCATGGCCCCGGAGGAGCCACGACCTCGGCCGACCTCCCCCAGGGTGGCGGCACCGGTGCTTCCGACCCGGTGATCGCTCTCCTGGGAGCCGCGGCGGTGGGCGCGCTGGGGCTCTTCTTCGTCTTCCGTCGAAGACGGAGGAAGGTCCTCCCCCCGGAAGCGTCGCCCGAACCTCTCGCCACCCCGGGGGACCGGGAGCTTCTCCTCGACCTCGTCGCCCACGACCCCTCGTCGTCCGAGGAGGAGATCCTCCAGCGCGCCGAGGCCGATGGCCTCGAACCGTCGCGGGCTCGGACCGCCCTGGATGCGCTGGCCCGGGAGGGGCTGGTGCACCGCGAGATCGATCCCGAGGGCGTTCCCCGCTGGGCGCCCACGGGGACCCGGCCCGCGGGGGACCCCACCGGGGAGGTCCAAGCATGACCCTCGTCCACGGACCCGGGTCGGGCCCCCTCCACCCCCCTCCCTGGATATGGGTCTGCCTCGGGGTCGGTGTGGCCCTCCTCCTCCTGGGTACGTCGGTGGCCGTGGTACCGCCCCCGGAACGCCCTCCCCGGGTCTCCTCTTCGTGGAGGGGACCCCTTGCGGCTACCCCGGGGACGACCTACCTCCTCCGGGCCGACGCCAACGTCACCGGGAACCTCTCGGCGGCCCTGGGACGGTTGGTCCTTCTCGTCTCCCTGGGAGCCGGCGCCATGGTGACCCTCGCGTGGGCCCGGGTGGCCCTGAGCTGGTTCTCCCATGACGCCACCAAGAAGCTCGCCGCCAAGGAACGCGCCCGGGACGCCGCCGTGGGATCCCTCATCCTGGTGCTGGCCGTGAGCGGCCTTGCCTGGGGCCTCGCCCATTGGGTGGTGACCGGGCTCTAGCGCCCCGGCCGAAGGACACCTCCCAAGGAGGCCGTGGTCGCATGAACACCTCCCAACTGGTCCAGGCGGTCCTCTTCGCGATCTTCGCCGCCTTGACCGGCGCCCTCACGTGGGTGATCGCGCCCACCTACGACAACCTCTTCGTCCCCGAGATGGCTCCCTCCGCCCTCTTCCCCCCTCTCACGATCTCCTCCACCTCGGGGGATCTCATGGCCCGGGCCGCCGCCTTCAGCGTGTACCTCGTGGCCAACGTGGTGGACCCCCTCGCGGTCCTGGTGATCCTGGTCCTGGGGATCCTCTACCTGCTCCGGGCGAGCCTCCCCGCCCGGTTCGCGGCCTGGAAGGAGCTCGCTCCCCGGTTCGTCCTGGGGATCCTCGTGGCCAACGCCGTGGTGCCCCTGGCCACGTTCCTCTGGGACCTCGCTTCCGCCGTCTACCCCCTCTTCTACGACTACGGGGGCGGCGCCTGGCGCGCCTACGGGAACCTTGTTCCGGCGGGGGGTCTCGCGTTCTCCTGGGACAACGGCGTCCTCACCTTCCTCGTGGCCCTGGCCATGTTCATGGTGATCTTCCTCCTCGCCCTCGTGGTGGAGCTGCGGGACGCCCTCGTGGCCACGCTCCTCGTGCTCCTTCCGCCCCTCACGCTCCTCTGGCCCATCCCCTCCCTCGCGGGGTTCGCCCGGAAGGCCTGGAAGCTCTTCGGCGAGATGATCTTCCTCCCCTGCCTCATGGTGGTCCCCCTCGCCCTGGCCGTGGGCGCCGGGAACGTGCTCCTGGTCCTCGCGCTCCTGGGCCTCGCCGCAGGGATGCCCCAGCTCCTCTCCCAGGCGGGGGCGTCCTTCGGGGGCCTGGGGTTCCCCCACGTGGGCGGCGTGGTGTCCGGGGATCTCTCCACGGGGAGCCGGGGGGTACGGCGGTCCGTGGGGGAATGGGGACGGTCGGCCAGCCGGGGGATCCGTGAGGGGGTTACATCCCCCCGCCCCCGCGGCGGTGCGGTGGGCACTCCTCTCCACGCCGCAGGACCCGGAGGGTATCTGGCCGGAAAGATGGGGGAGGGGCTGGGCCGTCTTGCCTCCCACCTCGCGGCCCGGGCCCGCTCTCCCACCACCGGCTTCGGTCCCGGTGCGGGGGAGGGAACCCGCCTCCCCCGCCCGCTCCCCCGGAGCCTCCGGATCGGCGGGGAAAGACCCTCCACACCGTCGGGTTGATGGAGCACCTCCATGGCATCCTTCCGGGTCCCGATCCCCGAACCGCCCGGTCGACGCGTGTCGCTGGGCCCCTTCGAGCATCCCCGGGACATCCTCCGGTTCCTCCTCGTGGTCTCCACGGGGACGCTCCTCGCAGCCTTCCTGGGCGTGCTTCCGACCCTTCTTTGGGTGGGCGCCGGCACGTCGATGGTACTCTGCCGCGTCGAAGGGGAGAGCCTCTGGACCCACCTCGCATTCCGCCTGGGCTATGCCCGACGCGGGCTCCGGAGCCGGTGGGATCGATCCCACCTCCATGCCCCCGGAGGGAGCTCCGTAGACTCCGCCTCCACCCTGGAGATCTGGATGAAGGACCCCTTCCCCCTCTACGGGCGTCTTCCGGAGGAGCGGTTGGCCGAGGGGGAAGCACTCCTCTGCGCCCTGCGCCCGGTGGCGTCCGACATCCTCCTCCTTCGTGTCCCGCGTCCGTGGAAGGAGCTCGCGGGGATGCCCGCCGGGCATCGGGGGAGGCATGCCTGCCCTCATCCCGCCCTCTGCGCCGGGTATGGTGGGCTTCTCCAGGAGGTGGCGCTCCAGTCCCGCGGTGGACGGATCCTCCTCGCCTGGGTGCCCCGGGAACCTCCCTCCCGCGGCGAACAAGGATCGGGGTCGGCGCTCTCCGCCCGGGGTTGGTGGCCGGCAGAACGAGGGGCCTCCGTGCCTCTCCTCCCCTGGCTCCCGCCCTGACCGGGGACGACGCCGGCAAGGATTGGGGGAGGGGATACCGTGCGGGGAGAGGGACGGGGGTCGGGGCCGCTTTCCAGGGGCCCTTGGCCGGAATATCTCGTGGCCCTCCTGGGAATCGGCCTCTTGGAGGACTGGGTAGGGGTTCCCTCCCTCCTTCCCTATCCCCTGGGCCTCGCCTTGCTGTGGTGGGCCCTCGCCCTCGCGCGCCCGGAGGACCATTCCATCGTCAAGGCAGGGGGATGGGCGAGAACTTCCCTCACCCTTTCTCTGGTCTCCCTCGGGGCCGGGGTCCTCCTGGACCTTGTCCTCGTCTCCTGGAGCCCCGTGATCCGGACCTCCTTCCTCGTGGGGCTGGGCGGGATCGTCCCCTACGGGATGCTCCGGAAGGACCTCTCCCGCGGCGGGTGATGCCTTCGATGCGCCCAAGGAGACCGTTGGGGGAGACCTCGTGTCCCGGGATCGCTTCCCGGGAACGGCCCCGGTGCGTGTGGATCGCCGGGCGCTGGTGGACCCCGCTCCCCTTCCGGCACCTCCCGCGGGAAGCGGATGTGCCGGCGTGGCCGCCCCCCGGACCGGCGGAGCCGGGGGTCTATCCTCTGGTCCGCCTCCGTCCCCTCTCCGGCCCGGAGTCCCTGCGCCGGGTCCGGGAGGAGCGGGCCCACGTGGAGGCGGAGCGGGGGGCTCTCGGGTCCCCCGCGGATCCCCGGGGAGCCCAGCTGGGCCAGGAGGCCGAGGGTCTCCGACGGCTCGAAGAGGAACTCGTGGGACGGAACACCGGCCTCTGGGAGGTCCTTCCCGGGATCTCCACCACCGGCGGGTCCCCCACGGTGACGGAAGAGAGGGCCCGGGAGCAGGCGGAGAGACGAACTCCCGCAGGGTATCGGCCCCTCTCCGTGGCGTACCGGGCCCTTCCCCTGCTGCGCGCGTGGCGTCCGGGGACCCCCACCATGGACCTGCCCTGGCACCTCCTCACCGATTCCAGCGCGGCCCCCTTCCTCCCTCTCTGGGAGGATCACCTCCAGGACCCCGGGGGCCTCCTCGTGGGGGTGCACGCGATCCAGGGAACCCCCCTCGTGTGGGACCGGTTCGCGAGACCCAGCCATTCTTCGGCGATCTTCGGGATGACCGGCAGCGGAAAGTCCTATGCCAGCGCCCTGGGGTGGCTCCGGTCGTCCCTCTTTGTTCCGGACCTGAGCTTGTTCATCCTGGATCCGCTGGGGGGCCTCTCGGAAGTGGTGCGCCGGCTGGGGGGAGAGGTGGTCCCCCTGGCCCGACGGGGCCTCGCAGTGAACCCGCTGGACCCCCGGACCTGCGGGGGAGACCGCTCGGCCAAGGCCTCCCGGGTGGGCGTCATGCTCCGGGCCCTGTTCCCGTCGCTCCACGATGAGGAGCGGGCGATCCTCGACGTGGTGGTGAGTTCGCTCTACGCACGGGAGAAGGACCGGGCCCCCCGGCTCGGCGAGCTCCTCGCTGCCCTCGGCGCCGATCCCCGGACCCCGCCCCGGCTCCCCACCCTCCTGGAGCCCCTGGTGCGCGGCTCCCTCGCCCACCTGGACACGGACACCACCCTGGACCTCGAGGCCCGGATGGTGGGGTTCGATCTCCGGGGCGTCCCCGCGGAGCTCCTTCCCTTCCACATGGTCTTCCTCCTGGACCTCGTGGCCGGCGAACTGCGCCGCCGGGAAGGGCCCAAGCTGGTGGTCCTCGACGAGGCCCATTACCTGGCCCGGGACCCCTCCACCGCCGCCTTCCTGGATCACCTGGTCCGCCACGTACGACACCACCGGGCGGGCCTGGAGCTCCTCACCCAGAACCCGGAGGACTTCCTCGGGTCCCACTGGGGGCGCTCCGTCCTCCTCAACCTCGAATCCTGCCTCCTCCTGCGGCTGCGGGATGGAGGGGAGCGCCTCGCCCCCCTCCTGGGGCTCTCCCCCGGGGAGAGGGACTTCCTGCGGAAGGCCCCCCTCCCGGCGGAAGCCGGCTACGCGGGCGGGATCCTCCGCGCGGGGGATCGGCACTTCCCCCTCGCCGTGGTGAGCTCCGATGCGGAGCACGAGCTCCTTTCCGAGGCATTCCGGAGCGAGACGGGGCCCCCCGGGACGACGCACCGAGAACTCAAGAGGGAGGCACGGGTCCGGGAGCCCCATGGCGACCAGCGTTCCCAGCCACGGTGAAGACCTTCCCTTCGAGATCGTCCGGGAGAGCTGGAGCCTGTACGCGCTGGGAACGGACCTCTCCCTGGAGATGCGCGTCCGTTCCATCCTTCTCTATCTCTTGAAGGTCCCCACCCCTCCCGGGGAGGGGGATGGATCGCCCGACGTGGAGACCGTGGTCCCCGTGGCCCAGACCGTGGTGGCCATCCACCCGGCCCGCTCGGGCCCGCGCCGCGTGCGCCTGCCCCGGTCCGACTACGTCCCGCCGGAGTCCCACGCGCTGGACACCGCCGTCCGGCATCCCCTCCCCTTCTCCCTGGTCCGCGACGATTTCAACGAGTACCGCCTGCACTCCCCCGGCGGGGATCCGGTGACCCTGAGGACCCGGATCCTCATCGACGAGGTGATCCGGCTGGGGGACCTCGAGGACCCGCTGGGGCTCCCCCTGGTCTCCGTGGGTACCCGCCTGGAGACCTCCTCTCCCGGGGAGGAGGAAGCGGGGCGGGGACCTCCTCCGGCCCCGGGGTGACCGGGAACCGCGGGGGAAAGGTCCGGGATTCCTCTGGAACCCCCGGTTTATGTACGACCTTCCCCGAAGACATGCCGGGACCAGGAGGCAGGGGATGGCACCGGAAGGGGATATGGCCATGGGGGGCTCCGAAGCCGCCCCCCGGAGGAGGAACCCGTGGTCGGTCCGGAAGATCGCCGAGGAGGTGGCCGCCCAGCACCGGCTGGACCTTCGGGATGTATGGGGTCCCCGCCCGGGCGCCGCACCACCTCCCTCCCCACTCTCCGGAAGCTCGCCCCCGCCGGAGCCGGAGGTGGGCCTTCCCTCGATCCCCCTCGAGGATTTCCTGGCGGCGCACGCGTCCCCTTCCGATGATCACGGGTCATCCCCACCGGGGAGCTCTCCCACCGGCCGGAGCGGAGAGGGCGCTCCCACATCCTTCCCCGACGACGGGCCCCGTCCCCATACCCCTTCTTCCCGGCACCGCCGGGCCCGCGAGGAGCGTGTCTACCTTTCGTACCTCCTGCTCCATCTGGACCAGATCGCCGAGCCGGCACTGCGGTACCTCCGGCACGCCGTGGAAGAGGAGTGCCGCCACCGGGGCGTGGAGCCGTAGGCGGGAGAGGAGAGGGCTCGCCCTCCCCCGGGCACCCGGCCTACCGGAGCCGGAAGAGAGTGGTGAGCCCGGGGAAGGGGTTCGTCGGAGGGACCGTGGGATGGGCCCCCGCTCCCGCCGGGATCGCGAGGAACCGGTAGAGGAGCATGCCCAGCACCATGAGGAGCATCAGGATGAGGAAGAGGACGCCGAACGAGAGGGGGCTATCCGAATAGGGGTCGAAGGCGCGGCGCCAGAGAGGGCGGTCGTCCCGAGATTCGTGGGAGGGCGTTGCCATGGGGAGTTCTCGCATCCCCCGAGGGCCCTCCCTCTTTTAACGGCGCGGTTCGAATCGGCGGAGGGCTCATCCCATCTGGGGATGGCTCCGTCCCGAGGGGGGCGAACGGCCTCCCAGGGACCAGCGGAAATACTTCCAGCGGTAGAGGCGGGCCAGGTGACGGATGTATGCCAGCACTTCCCGATGGTTCATCTTGCTGGCCCCCGCCCGCCGGTCGGTGAAGACGAAGGGGACCTCCACCACCCGGGTCGGTGCGCACCGGACCAGGATCTCGAGCCCCATCTTGTAGCCGATGGGGTCGAGGGGGCTCCGCTCCAGGAGGGAGGTGTCCACCGCGAAGAACCCGCTCATGGGGTCCCGGATCCGGGTGAGAGGACGCGCGAACCATGTCCCGAACCGGCTCATGAGACGCCGCCGCCACGGCCATCCCCGGGCCTCTCCCTGGTGGATGTAGCGGCTCGCGATGGCCATCTGGGCGCGTCCCTCCATGACCAGTCTCAGGAGGTTCTGCACCATGTCGGCGGGATGGCTCCCGTCGGCATCCATGATGAGGGCGGCCCGGGCGTGGGACAGGCGGATCCCCCACAGGATGGCGGAGGCAAGCCCTCGTTCCTTCCGCCGCACCAGGACCCTCGTCCGGACCTGGGTGTAGGTGGCCCGGGCCATCTCGGCCGTGCCGTCCGGGGAGTTGTCGTCCACCACCACGATCTCCACCCGGTAGGGGAGGCCCACGAGATGGGTATCCAGTTCCTGCAGCGCCCGCTGGATGTTCTCCCTCTCGTTGAACGTGGGCAGGATCACCGCCGCATCGGCGTAGAGCGAGGAGTGGGGCCCCGGCGGAAGGTCCGAGCCCCGTTCCGTGGAAGAGGCGAGGGAGGTCTCTTCCTGGGATGCCCCCCATGGATGCGGAGAGGGCCATCCCATCGTGGCCGTGCTGCTCATGGTCATGGTCCGGAACGTCCCCGCTCCGCACAATCACGCCCCCCGCTGGTATTTGATGCTCTCGGTGCTGGGGGAAACGGGCGCCGACCCCCCGGGTGCATGCCACCGCACTCTCCGGAGGACCCCGCCCGGACCGAGGAGATCATGCGTCCCGACGAGGGAAAGGGAGGGATGGACCCGCCCGTCCATCCGGAGGGGTCGGCCCGTCCCCGCCTCGCGGTGGTCACCCACGCCTTCTATCCCTCGGTGGGGGGCGCGGAGCGCTACCATCTCATCACCGCCGACCGGCTCTCGCGGGTCGCCCAGGTCTGTGTCTTCACCGCGGTGGGAAACCAGCGGCACTCCCCGGCGCTCCCGGGGGACCGTCCCCCGGGCTTCCCGGTGGTCTATCTTCCCTCCCGACGCGTGGTCGGTGAGCACTGGATCGACGGGTCCGCCTTGCGCTCCGCCCTCGAGCGGTTCCAGCCGGACCTCCTCTGGACGAACCAGCCCTCTCCCTCCGCGGACGCGGCCGCGCGGTGGGCCCTGGGGAAGGGCGTCCCGTGGATCACGACCTATCATGCCGATCCCACGTCGCGGAACCCCGCGGTCTGGGCCTACTCGGCCTGGGAAGTCCGCCTCCTGCGCCGGGCCCACCGGATCCTCGTCACCAGCGAGCACTACCGGGAGAAGCTGGTGCAAAGAGGTGTTCCGGCCGGGCGCATCGAGGTGGATCCCCCCGGCCCCACCCTGGGAGGAGACGGGATTTCCTCCCGGGTCCTCCCCACATCTCCCCGGGACGCACCGGGGAAGAGCCAACCCTTCCTCTTCGTGGGAGCGCTGGATGGGGCCCACGCGTACAAGCGGCTCGACCTCCTCCTGGGGGCCCTCGACCGGTTGCTCCGAGAAGGCAAGGAGATCCATCTCTGGGTGGTGGGAGAGGGGCCACGCCGCCCCCACTGGGAGGCATGGACCCGATCCCGGGGACTCTCGTCCCACGTGGAATTCCTGGGGCGGCTTCCGGATCGCGACCTTGCGGAGAGATATGCCCGGGCCTGGGCCACCGTGCTGCCGGCCATCTCCGACCGGGAGGGGTTCGGGCTCGCCGCGCTGGACTCCGTCCAGTTCCGGTGTCCCGTGGTGGCCTCCGACGCCGTCGCCGCGGGCCGGGAACTCGCCCGCTTGGGATGCGGCCTAACGTTCCCGGCGAAGGATCCCCGGGGCCTCCCCACGGCCCTGGGACGTCTCTGGCAGGACCCCTCGCTCCGGTCCCGTCTCGCGGAACGATGCGGGGAGGTCTCTTCCCAGTTCTCCTGGGAACGGACGATCCAGCCCGTCCTCCGGGAGCTCTTCCCCGGGAAGCCGGACGATCCCTAACGCATGGGGGCCGGGGCCTCCCAGCGGGGCGTGATCCCGTGGAGGAGAGAACTCCGATAGGGGTATGCCACCTCTTGGGGGAGCGGGGTCCCGTCGAGGCAGGACCGGAGGAAGCCCCGCCAGCGCTGGGCGGCGGATTCCAGGCGGAATTCCCGGGCCCGTTCCCGGCACCAGCGCGGCACGTCGGCGGGGTATCCTTCCCGGAAGATCCTCTGGACCGTGGCCACGAGGGCCCTCGCGTCCTCCACGAGCCAGCCGGTCCGCCCGTCCTCCACGGTCTCCGAGGGTCCCTGCCTCCCGTAGGTGACCACCGGCGTGCCGCAGGCCATGGACTCCACGGGGACGAGGCCGAACGGCTCCTCGGTGAAGGGGAAGGCGGTGACCCGCGCGTGGGTGTAGAGTTCCCGGAGCTCCTCGTGGCTCACCCGTCCCAGCACCTCCACGCGGGAGGAGCGGGAAAGACCCACGGGTCCGGTGACCCATCCCGAGCTCTTGGCCCCGAAGGCCTTGAGAGGGATCCCGGAGGCGGCCAACTGCCGCACCGCCTCCATGTCCGTCTCCTTTCCCAGGTAGACCAGGGCGTAATCCCGGGAGGGGTTCGCCGTGGTGGGCTCGAAGGTGAAGGGGTGGAGGTAGGAATGGAGGACGGCTTCCACGGGGACCCCCCGCTCCTGGAACCACCGGGCGAGGTGGTACCCGTGGGTCACGATGTGCCGCGACCTCTGGAACCTCTGCGCGAAATACCGGTTGTCCACGAGCCCCAGGGCGGGCCCAGTGATCCGGACCAGGCTCCGGAGGGGGTTCGCCATGGAGGGGCCGATGGCCTTGAGGGTGGGGCCCAACGGGCGACCCTGCACGTACCAGACGTCGGAGGGGAGGGACGTGGTCATGGAGAGGTTCACGGTGAGCGCGCCCCGGAACTCCCGCCGCCGGGCGAGGGCGCGCGCGTTGAGGCCCAGGAGCGAATCGCGGAGCCAGGAGAGGACGTAGGAGGGGGCCTCGTCCTCGGGGTGCCGCGGGGACGGGAAGAAGGCCCCTCCGTCGAGGGGGAGGATCTGAGATCCCCTTAGGAGTCCCTGAACCTCGGGGGAGAGGCGCGGAGCCGCCACAGCGATCTGGAACTCCTGCCGGAGTTCGTGGGCCAGGGGGAGGACGAAGCGCATCTGGACGAACGCGCTGGAGAGGAGTGGTTCGGTCACGAAGATGATCCGGTCCATGTTTCCTCCGGGGCGGCGCTCACCAGGATGTGGGGAAGGGGGCTCTGCGGGGCCGGCTCTCCCGGGGCCCCGACGGCGGTGCCGGCGGGTCCCGCCCCCTGCGCGAGGATCCAGAGGGTCACCGTGCCGGTGGGAGTGGGCGCCACCGCGCCCACCACGACGTACGTCGTGCCGTTCTCGAGGAGCCCGGCCAGCCACGGCATCACGGTGGGGAAGTGGGAGCTGGATGCCAGGACGTACGTGGGGAGGTTTCCGGGGGAGAACGGGAGGTGAGGGGGCGGCGAGGGATACCAGAGGAAGCTGTAGGCGTTCACGTCGTTCGCCACCAGCGGGAACAGGTCGGTGGTGGCGAGGACCACCGCTCCCCGGGGGATCTGGGCCACGAGGGCAAGGACCCGGTCATACCCCGGGCCCACGGTGTACGAGACCTGATATCCCGTTCCGGGCGGGTTCTCCTGCATGAGGGGGTTCACAGGGCTCAGGAGGAGGTTCAGGAGGATCACCCCCAGGAGGACCCACATCCAGGGCCTTCCCGTTTGCGATGGGGCCCGCGCCCCGGCGGAAGACGCTTTCTGCCGTTCCCCCCGGCCCCCGCGGAGCCTCATCCAAACGTTCCTGATGGAAGGGAGGGGAGAGAGGGGGAGCCTCGCGAGGCCGTAGACCGTCCCCACCATGAGCAGGGTGACGGTGAGGAAGTCGTACTGGAACCCCAGGGACGCGAACGCCACGTTGGAGCTCAGGGCGGTGAATGCGATCCACGGGGCGGAGAGGATCCACGTCCGGGGAACCCGGAGGGGGAGGAACCCCACCATGGAGAGGGCGAGCACCCAGTACGTCACCCGTTGCGGGAACCCGATGGCCAGGTTGGCCCAGGAGAGCCCGAGGCCCGCCGCCCCGACACCCACCAGGGGGCGGACGCTCCCGGAGCCCAGGAGCCCCGGGACCAGATCGGACTGGAGGACGCGGAGGAGGAGGTATCCCACCACGCACGCGGTGGAGAGTAGGATCGCGGCACGCCCCTTGGGCTCCCGGAACAGGGAGGCTCCCATTCGGCGAAGGGAGCCGAGGAAGCCCCTCCCTCCTCGGCCCGCTTCCGTCCACGACGTGCGGAGATCCTCGAGGACCGGGACCGCGAAGAAGATCCCGAAGAAGAACAGGAGGACGGGGCCCACCTCGAGGGTGAGCATGGTGAGGAGGGCCACGCCGCCGGCCGCCAGGTACGCACGCCGCTCCCAGAGGAGCACGAACGAGAAGATCTCCAGGGGAAGGAACGACTCCAGGTGGAAGTCATAGAGGTTCGCCCCGAGGAGGCCCGCCTGGGCGAGGTAGATCCCGGCCCCCAGGAGGCCCTTCCGCCAGGAACCCGAGAGGTGCGTTCCCAGGAGGGCGAGGGGGAAGGCGGCCAGGGCCACCACGAGGGATTGGATCACGAAGAGCGTCCCGGCTTGCGGGGCCAGAGCGTAGAGAGGGGCCAGCGCAAGGAGGAGAGGGGCCGGGTGCACCTCGAGGAAGGAATGCACGCCATAGAACTCGTAATCCGGCGCCTCCCAGAGGAGCCTCCCGTGCCCCGCGGACCACAGGGCCTGCTGGAAGATCCCCAGGTCCCACGTGGACGTGGTGAACTCCTCCAGCCGCAGGATGGAGAGGGAGAAGGAGACGACGAAATACACGAGGGCGAGGAGGCCCACCCCCAGGAGGAGGGGACCCCGGGCCGTGGGTTCCAGCGGGGACATCTCCCGGGTCCGACCGGTGAACGGCTCGGTGGGCTCCATACCTCGCCGGGCATAGGACGGGCCACTCCCCATAAACTCCCGGGCCCATGGACCATCCCCCCCCTCCCGGAAGGGAGCGGAGAGTGGGGGGCCCATGCCCATATGGGAGCGGGGCCTGGGGCCGGGGGGATGGAGGGTAGCTTGAGGATCGCCCTGGTGAATGGATCCCACCGTTGGGACGGCCACACCCGGGTCTTCCACATGTTCCGGGAGGCCCTCGAGGCATCGGGGATCGTTCCCCAGGTCTACACCTGCGTGGATCCTTCCTCCGCGTCCCGGTTCGCGTCGGATGGATCTCTGGTGTGGGGCGGCCGGTGGCCCGGAGGACCCCTCGCCGAGGCGGGTCTCAACCGCCTCCTGCCGGTCTACGCAAGGCGCCTCAGGGCCCTCCCCGCGGACCTCCTGCACGTGAACGACGTGTTCCTGGCCCGGGCAGCCGCATATCGGCCCGACGTGGTGGTCACGGTGGCGGACCTGGGGAAGCTCGTCACCCGCTGGTACCCGCGGGCCTCCTCGTTGGTCCACAACCTGAACGCCCGCTATCTTCCCCGGGCCCGGGGCATTGTCTGCCTCAGCGAGTTCGCGCGGGACTCGGTCCGGGAACGCTTCGGCCTCCCGGAGGACCGGGTCCTCCGGGTCCCTCCCTTCGCCGAACCTCCGGTCCTCCCGGTCCGCGCTGCCCCTCCCGCACCCTCGGCGGAGTCCCCGTGGAGGCTCCTCTGCGTGGCCACCGACCGGCCCCACAAGAACCTGGGCCTCTTCCTGGAGCTCCTCCGCCGAGCCGGACCTTCGTACCGGGGGATCCTCCTCTCCGACGTCTCCGAGGCCACGCTCCGTCGGGTGCGGGAGCTGGGGCTCAAGGATCGGCTGGAGATCCTCCGGAGGACCGACGACCTCCGGAGGCTCTATGCGGCGGCCCAGGTCCTCATCCTTCCCTCCTTCTACGAGGGGTTCGGGCTTCCCCTCCTCGAGGCGATGAGCCACGCCCTCCCGATCCTCGCCTCGGACCGGACCTCCGTTCCCGAGGTGGTGGGACCCGGCGGCGCCCTCCTGGACCCCGGCGACCCCTCCCCGTGGCTCGAGGCGCTCCGCCGGCTGGAGGAGCCGGGGCGGTACGTGGATGCCTCCCGACGCTCCCGGGACCGGGCCGGGGACTTCCCCAGGGAGCGGACCTCGGAGGCGCTCCGCAACGCCTACGAGGTCTTCCGGAGCGCCGGCCCCCGGCGCGGGTGACCTACGCCGGGTTCCCGGGGACCCAGTCCTTCCGTCCCAGCCCCTCCCGGAGGGTGATGCGTGGCTGGAACCCCAGGAGGGAACGGCTCAGGCGCACCTCGGGAAACCTCGCGGGATCGAACCCGGGGGGTTCCTCCACGGAGATGGGCTCCAGGTCCGGCCGGCCCAGGACCTCCGTCACCTGGTCGGCCAGGGCCCGGAGGGTCGTGGGGACCCCCGAGCCCACGTTCACCACCGTCCAGCCCCCCACCCTCCGGTCCAGGGCCTGGTGGATCGCCTCCACGGCGTCCCCCACGTGCAGGAGATCCCGGATCTGCTCCCCCGTCCCGGGTACCTCGGGAGGCTTTCCCGCGAGGACGCTCCGGGCGAACTCCAAGAGCGGGCTCGGATGTCCGCTCCGGTCCATCCCCGGGCCGTAGAGGTCGGAGAGGCGGAGCACCACCACCTGGAACGCCCCCCGCTCGGCGTAGGCACGCGCCAGGAGCTCCTGGGCGCCCTTGGAGGCCCCGTGGAGGGAGCGGGGCGCCGGGTTCCGCGTCTCGGGGAACGGGGGAGCGCCCGCCGATCCGTACACCTCCCCCGTGGAGGCGAGGACCACGCGGGCGACCCCGGCCCGGGCCGCGGCCTCGAGGATGGCATGCGTCCCCCGGACATTCACGTCGAGCGCTTCGGCGGCGCGGGGTCCCTCCACATATCGATCGGCGAGGTGGACCACGCCCTCGACCCCGGTGAGGGCCGCATCCGGTTGGTCCCACTGGCGCACGTCGCGCGGGAACCTCGCCGAGGGAGCTGCCGACGCGGGCCACGTCCCATGGGGGTCGGCGGAGAGGTCGTCGAGGAGGCGCACCTCGATCCCGCGGGATCCGAGGTCGGACACCACGTGCCGTCCCAGGAACCCCAGAGCGCCGGTCACCAGGACGGAACGTACGGGGGGCATGGGGAGGCCGAGCCATCCCCTCCCCTTGTCCCTTCCTCCTTCCGGGAGGGATTCCCGTGGTCCCGTGCGTCTATATGGGAGATACCTCCTCGCCCCGGCCGATGGCGTCTGTGCCCGGTGGCACCGCGGGCGGCCCGCGCGGCCCGGGTCCCGAGCCGCCGGAACCTCTCCGTGCCCCGGAGAAGCACGCCCTGGAATCCCTGGGGGAGGGCTCCTTCATCACCCTCATCGGCCAGCTCTTCACCATCGCCGCGGTCTTCGGGACCCGGGTCCTCCTGGTCCGTTCCCTCTCCAACGAGGAGTTCGGCGTCTTCACCGTGGGGCTCGCCATCACGGCCCTCGTGGGGACCGTGGCCAACCTGGGGGTCCCCACCGCGGTGGCCCGGCAACTGGCGCACACCGGCGATCCCGGGGAGCGGAAACGGATCGTCCGGACCAGCTTCTACGTGGTCCTCCTGGCGGCAGCGGCCACCGGGACCCTCCTGTGGCTCGCGGGCCCCTCTCTCGCCTCCGCCCTCTCCATGCCGTCCCTCACCCTGGTGGCCGACTTCCTCGCCGCCAACCTCGCCCTGGGGCTGGTCTCGGGCCTCCTCGCCTCCTATTTCCAGGGGGTGGAGAACGTCTACCCCAACACCCTCTTCGTCACGATCCTGAACCCGCTCCTCACCCTGGTCTTCCTGGTGGGAACCCTGGCCGGTGGGCTGGGCCTCGTGGGAGCGCTCCTCTCCTACGTGGCGGCCACCGCGGCGACCCTCGTGGGCCTCTCCCTGTACACTCTCCGGCGCCGGGGGGACTTGAGCCGTCCGCTCCCCAAGGGGCGGGAGGAGGTGGCACCCTCCGCGCATGGAGCGCCCGGTTCCCTCGGAGCGCTCCTGTGGTTCTCCCTCCCCCTCTCCCTGGTGGGGCTCGCCACCACCGTGACGGGCAACGTGGACACCCTGGCCGTGGGGTTCTTCTCCCCCACGGAAGTGTCGGCCTACAGCGCCATCCTCCCCCTGGCGAAGCTGGTGACCCTCGCCGTGGGGTCCCTCTCCTACATCATGCTCCCCGTGGCGGCCCGCCTCCACCGCTGGGGCGACATGGAGGAGCTCCGCCGGAGCTATGCCACCATCACCAAGTGGATCCTCCTGGGATCCGTCCCGTTCTTCCTCCTGTTCTTCTTCCTCCCCATCCCGTCCTTGGACCTCGTCTACGGGACGGCCAAGATCGCCTCCCCCCCGTACGCCTCCGCCGCCACCGTGCTGCGGATCACCGTGCTGGGCGCATTCCTTTCCACCGTGGTGGGCCCCTCCCCCTCGGTGCTGGTGGGCCTGGGGAAGCTCCGCTGGCTGGTGATGAACACGGTCCTCGCCGCGCTGGTGGACGTGGTGGGGTCCCTCGCCCTGGTCCCCCTCTGGGGCGTCACCGGCGCCGCGGTGGCGTTCGCGATCTCCCTCGCCCTCCTCCCCGTGCTGAGCGTGCTCGAGACCTATCTCCTCGCCGACGTCCACCCCTTCACTCCCCCCGTGCTGCGACCCCTCCTCGCGGTGACCCTTCCGGTGGGCGTCGCCCTGGGGGTCCTGGTCTGGGGGCTCCACTGGACCCCCCAGTGGTACACCCTCGTGGCGCTCTTCTTCCTCTTCGCCGTGGCCTACTTCCTCGCCGTCCCGGGGACCCGGAGCCTCGAAGGGGAGGATAGCCACCTCCTGCGCGTCGCCGAGACCTACCTGGGCCGGCGCCTCACCCTCATCCGCTCCGTGCTGGCTCCCTTTGTCAAAGACCCTTCCCCCGGGGAGGTCCCCGGGGACCCGCCGGTGCCACCCCCCTAGAAAGCGTCTTGAACCGGGGGGATTGGAGAGCCCCCCCTATGGTGGAATCGGTTCATCCCCACGAAGTGGCGATCCGTCTCCGGGAGCGTCCCGACCATCATGTCCTCCTGGACGTGCGGGAGCCCGAGGAGCGCGAGTTTGCCTGCATCCACCCTTCGCTCCACATCCCCCTCGCGGAGATCCCGCGGCGTCTCGCCGAGATCCCCCGGGACAAGACCGTGGTGGTCTATTGCCACCATGGGAGCCGCTCCGCCATGGTGGCAGGCTTTCTGGAGGCCATGGGGTTCTCCCGGGTGGCGAACCTGGAGGGAGGCATCGACCACTGGTCCCGGAAGGTGGATCCCACCATCCCCCGGTACGGCTGACGCGGCGTGGCCCCGGGAGGGCTTCAGGGAAGGCGAGGGACCAATCGGTCGTACCGGTGGTCCACCAGGCGCCGGAGCCCCGACAGGGGTTCCCGGGTCACCTCGATCCCCTGGAGCGCCTCCCCCAGGGTGGCGAGGACCGGCCGGCGGGCCGGCTCAGGGGGACCGGGAGCCCCTTGGGAGTGGCCCAGGGCTCCCATCCAGACCTCGGTGGGACCCACGGCCCACAGGAACGGATAGACCCGGCACTGATCGAGGAGCGTGGGGAGCAGGGCGGAGGCGGAACCCTCGCTCTTCACCTCGCCCCGGACGAAGACCAACAGGTCGGCACGGCGCCCCTGGTAGGGAGGGAGCGGACCCGGTCCCAGGATGGTCCGGAGCCCCACTGCCCCCTGGGCCATGAGCCTCCGCTGGGACCGGGGAAGCCCCAGGGGGCCCACCCGGTGGGCCGGCCGCCCTTCCGACTCGGCCCGGAAGGGCCGGGCGAGGATCTCCGCGGCGCTCCGGATCTGGGAGGGGGAAAGCTCTCTGGGCCGCCGCTCTTCCCCCGGGGGGGTGATGGAGCGAGGGTAATGGTTCGACCCCGGAAGGTGGGCGAGGTGCCCCCAGAGCCCCTCGAAATCGAAGTAGATGGGGACGGAGTCCGCGGTGGCGGGCAGGGAAAGGAAGCGGGCCGAGGCCATGAGGTCGGGGCTCCCCATCCTCCGGGCCGCGCTCTCCGCCGCTCCCGGGGAAGAGTGGAAGAGGACCGCGAAGACCGTCGCCCCTCCCTGCCAGAGCACCGAGAGCCCCCCCTCGCCTCCCCAGCGGGCCACCACCTCCGGGAGCCGTTCGGCGAACGGGTTGCCCAGGGCGAACTGGACCCAGGGGGTCCCCAGGAGCCCCGGGTGGGGGAAGTACCGGTCCACGACCCACCGTTCGCGGTAGGCCCGCTGGCGGATGGAGTGGTAGGTGGAGCGCGCGAGGCCGCTGTCTCGGAGCCGTTCCCGTTCGGGTTCCCCCCGGCTCCCCAACAGGATGCCCAGCACCCGGGCCTCGGCATCGGTGAGTTCGCGCACGGGGATTCTCGGACCTCCTTGAGACGTATTCGCATGCTGTCCAGCGCTTTCGGGGCCCCATGGGGCAGGGGTTCAAGTAACGATGGGGCCCCTGGATCCCCCAAGGCCACGCCCCGGGCGTGGTCCGACCCAAGGAGCGGAACATGAACCGGACCCAGAGAAACCGTGGAGCGACCTTTGCCGTGCTGATCGTGCTGGCCCTGGCACTCGCCCTTCCGGCATGGGCCCCCGCCTCGGCGGCGAGCCCCGTGCCGGGGAACCCCCCCGAGGTGTGGGCCTATGGGAATACCGTCTCCCTGAACCAGACCACCAACTGGGTGAACATGTACGGGAGCGGGGAGATCCTGGTCCACGCGTTCTATGGTTGGGTGGTGATCCTCACGCAGACCAACACCTCCACGAGCAATTTCACCCTGGAGGGGCAGCGGGCCGTGGTGGCGAAGCTCTTCGTGGATTACTGCTCCCCCACCTGTTCCAACCCCACCGACGCCCTCGTGAACCTCACGGTGGTGGCGTGGCAGAGGGACACCGCCTTCGCCAATTTCACCGAGAACGGGACGGTGAACGTGCTCGCGCCCCCCGCGGAGGCGGGGACGCAGGCGGCCCTCGCGATCCAGAACGCCCAGGTGTACCGGCAGGGCAACCTCACGGAGACCGCGTCGTGGACCCTCCACGGGGTCCACCGGGGCTCCGCCTACATCACCACCAATGTGGCGGCCGACGCCGCGGTGACGTTCACGCCTTCCCTGGGGCTCGTCCCCCGGAACGTCTCCAGCGGGGAATCCTGGAACTCCTCGGCGGCCTACCAGCTCACGGGCGAGGTCACGGGTCGCTACGACTACAACATCCATTCCCCGCAGGCCACCGCGTCGGGCCAGGGACCCATCAACGCGTCCTTCGCAAGCCAGGGGACCGCGTTCCTCTACGGCACGGACGTGGGAAGCACGCGACTCTCCGGGGATGGTCTCCACTACACGGCGGATGAGATCTCCACCCAGCTCTTCGTCACCGGGATGGTGGGGTTCCACTTCGATGACGGGTTCTTCCTGGCCCCCGATGGCTCCGGGGTCTTCTCCCACGTGGGGAGCCTCATCCGGGGCGGCATCTTCTTCGGCCTGGAGACCGCGGGCACGCAGTACCTGGACATCTCGAGCGGCCGGGGACTGGGGCACGTGGGGATCGTGGCGGCGCAGAGCCGCTACAGCACCTCCTCCACCGACGGCCTCACCACGGCCGTGGGAGGCGCGAGCCCCGCCGCCACCTCCGGGAACTCCACCAACGTCCAGGGGCAGCCCATGCCCACATCCCAGGCGGAGTCGGACTACACGAGCCTCTTCGGGTCGGTGGGAAGCGGAACCCACGGTCTCGGAGGGACCCTCGTCCTCCTCCTCGCGGTGGGGATCGTGGGCGTCCTGGCGGCCGTCCTCGCGGTGGCCATGGTGGAGCGCCGGCGACGCGGAGGGTCCCCCCCCGTGGCCGTCGCGCCCTCTCCCGTGATCCCACCGGGGACGGGACGCACCCCATCGACCCCTCCGCCCGCGGGAAGCCCCGGCTCCACCTCGGAGGACCCCCTGGGAAACCTCTGGTGATCCCCCACGGGGATAGATCGCACCCGGGACGCCCTTCGTGGGGCGTTCCCGGGAAACCACTTCCCTGCGGTCCTTTCCATTGGGACGGCGGCCGCGGCCCCCTCGGGGTCGGGCATGGCCGCCGGCTCACGGGATGGAGGAAGAGGACTGGACCCAGAGCACCAGGATCCACAGGGTGAGGAACCCCAGGAGCACGAGGCCGCTCACCGCCCAGGCGACCTTGACCAGCGTGGAGGGGTACGGACCCATGTCTCTCCCCGCGAGATGGGCATAGGGTTATAGGTCCTTGGTACGAACCATCGGCGGAGGGGGAGGGGTGTGGCGGAGAGGCTCCGCGTCCTTCTGGTGGGGGGCACCTCCGGCGTGCTGGGCGGGGGGATCCGGGCCGAGCTCGCGTCCCGCCACCAGCTGGTCTCGTTCCACCGCCACCCCGACCCAGGGGAATCCCCCGGGATCGAGTTCGCGCCGGGCGACGTGACGGATCCTTCCACCTTCCCCACGGCGCTCCGAGACATCGACGCCGTGGTGAACCTGGTCTGGTACCGAGCCCCGGGCCCCGATTCGCTGTTCCGCAGGACGGTGGAAGGCCTCCGGGAGCTGGCGCGGCAGGCGGCCCGGCAGGGGATCCGCCGCTGGGTCCAGATCTCCCTCCCCCCCGCGCCGCCCCGGCTGGAGCGGAGCGTCCCCTATCTGTTCCGGCGCCGGGAGCTGGAGGCGGCGCTCCTCACCGAGCCCATGGACGTGGTGCGGATCCAGCCGTCGGCGGTGTTCGCCCCCCGGGACCGGCTGGTCCAGGTGATGCTGCAGCTCATGGAACGCCATCACCGCTTCCCGCTCTGGGGCGACGGGGAGTACCATGTCTCCCCCATCCATACCCGGGACGTGGCGTGGCTCGTGGGCGAAGCCCTCGCAGGACGCCTCCCTCCCCTCACCCTCGCGGGCGGTCCGGACCGCTATACCTACCGGCAGCTGGTGGAGATGCTGTTCGCGGTGGCCGGCCTTCCCCCGCGCTGGGTCCGTCTCTCCCCGGGCCTGGCCCGGCGGCTGGTGCAGGCCTTGAACGCCGTGGGATACCACGCCCTCTACACCTACGAGCTCGACTGGCTCATGTCGGATCTCCTGGGCCTCCCCGAGCCTCCGCATCCGGGCCGTTCCTTCGTCCGGCTGGAGGAGTTCCTCCGGTCCCGGCCCCGGGCGGAGCTGGGTACTCCCGCGCCACCCTCTCGCTGAATTGGCGCAGCTCTTCCGCCGTCCCGGCGTTCCGGGGACGGGCCAGGAGGCGGACGTGGAGAGGCCCCGGCGCGAGGGTCCATTCCTCCCCGGCCGCGGAACCTGTCCCCACGGCCCCCAGCGCCGGGACCGACGTGAGGGCCACATGGGCCGGGGATTCCCCCGCCAGGAGATAGAGGTGCCCCCATGGTTCGGCCCCCCGTCCCGGGATCCGGCGCAGCACCGAGAGCTTCCACCCCCGCCATCCCTCGGGGAGCGCGTCCTCCGGGAGGTCCCAGAGGGGCCCCGTGTAGAGACCCGGCTGGAGGGACCCCCTTACGGCGCGCGAGAGGGCTCCCCGGAACCGCTCCCGAACCTCCTCGAACGGTCCTTCTTCCGACGCGGGCACCCCCTCTCCCTCCGGAACCTAATGGGAACGCCCCCTTCTCTGCGTTCGAATCCCTCAGGAGGACGGGAACCGGCCCGGCCCCCGCCACGGCGGGATCCCGTAGGCCCCGGGGCGCGGACCGGCCCCTCTCAGACCCTCGTAGCGGAACTTGGCCGACGGGCAGAGCCCATCCCGGTTCACCTCGCAGGTGGGGCATGTGTGGTCCGACGGCACGGGACGGCGTTCGGGGTCCTTCCGGATCTGGGTGAGGGCGTGTTCCAGCCATCCGCGTTCCCGGTCCCCGTAGGGGATCTCCATCCACCCTTCGCGCGTCCCGTCCCCCTGGGTGTCCCCGTAGTAGACGATGCCCATCCGGGGGCGCACCTGCCAGGTCGCCTCCACCAGCCGGCACTCGGCGAGGGCCTGGATGACGTCGAAGACCCTTCCGTGCACCTCGTGGTAGCGCTCCCAGAGATGGGTCTCCTTGTATTCCACGGGGACGAGGCTCCCGTCCCGGCGCCGGATCACGAGGTCTGGACGCCCCGCGAGGTCCCAGGCGGGATCGTGGAGGAGCGGCGCGTGGTCGTGCAGGAAGGCGTGGGCGTGGTTCTGGGCGGGGGGGAAGAGGATGGGCAGGTTCCGCTCATCCGGGTCCTCGTAGATCAGCGTGTCGCCGGAGAACACGTCGAGCCGCCCCTGGAAGACCACCAGATGGTCCAGGGGAGGGGGAGGCAGCGGGGACCGAAGGAGCCCGGGGCCCGGAGCGCCCAGGATCCCGCCCAGGGGTCGACCGGAGCGCCACGACTCCCGCTGCCGCCGGTGGATCTCCATCTCCTGGGGACAGCGGAAGTAGGTGACGATGTCGTGGGGCGACAGATGGTTGTTCCCCGGAGGGAGAGGGGAAGGCACCGACGGAGCGGACAGAGGGGCCACAAGGGGGGACGCCATGGACGCCCCCGGGAGCCCAAGGCAGATGAACTCACCGGTCCAAGGGAAGGACACGTGGGGCACCCGCTCCCGCCCGGGGGGATGGCCCTCACCAGTTCATCACCGTGTTCTCGCGGGGAGGGAGCACGCTGGCCCGCTCCAGAGCGGGCTTGGGACGTCGACGGAGGGTCCGGGGGCGGTCCAGGGAGTCGTGGAGGCGGGTCGCGGCCAGGAGGAGCGCCAGGTGGCTGAACGCCTGGGGGAAGTTCCCCAGGAAGGTCCCGTCGGGGGCCATCTCCTCGGGCAGGAGCCCCAGGGGACCCGTCTGCTCCAGGAGGCGCTCCAGGAGGGACCGTGCCCGGGAAAGTTCCCCGCGGAGCGTGTAGTACTCCACCAGCCAGAAGGAGCAGGGGAGGAAGAACCCCTCCTTCCCGGGCAAACCGTCGGGGATCCGGTACCGGTAGAGGAAGGGGCCCGAGCGGAGCTCGGTCTCCACGCGCTCCGCGGTGGCCACCATCCGGGGATCGTCCGCGGGGACGAACCCCAGGACGGGGAGACGCAGGAGCGAGGCATCCACCGAAGGGGCCCCGTAGTACCAGGCGAAGGCCCTGCCGTCCGGCGCCAGACCGCGGGAGAGCACGTCCTCTCGGATCTCGTTCCGGGTCTTCTCCCAGGTGGGGTAGTCGGCCACCATCCCCAGCCGTTCCCCGAGGGCGATGCCCCGGTCCAGCGCCACCCAGCACATCACCTTGGAGTACACGAAGTGCTGCGGAGGGCCCCGCACCTCCCAGATCCCCTGGTCGGGCTCCCTCCAGACCTCCACCACCCGATTCACCAGGTGCCGGAGCTCCCGCCACAGCCCCACCGACACGACCCCGCCGTGGAGGTCCAGGAGGTTCGCCACGTCGAGGACGTTCCCGAAGATGTCGTGCTGGACCTGCTCGTGGGCGGCATTCCCCACGCGCACCGGCCGGCTTCCCCGGTAGCCGTCGAGGGAGCCGTGCTCCGTCTCGCGGGGGGGCGAGGACCCGTCCACGGAGTAGAGGATCCGGATCCGGTCCCGGTCCCGCTCCAGCACCGAGAGGAGCCAGTAGACGAAGTTCACCGCCTCCTGGACATAGCCCAGCCGGAAGAGAGAACGCACTGCGAGGGCCGTGTCCCGGACCCAGGTGAACCGGTAATCCCAGTTCCGGAGGCCGCCCACCTCCTCCGGCAGGGAGGTGGTGGGCGCCGCCACCATGGCGCCCGTGGGCCGGTAGAATAGGAGCTTCAGGGCGAGCGCCGACCGCTCCACCGCCCCGTGCCAGCGGCCATGGTACTGGGACCCCCGGGACCAGGTGCGCCAATAGCGCAGCGTCTGCTCCAGGCGCTGGGCCGGCTGGAAGGCCTCGAGGGGGGTCACGACCTCCGTTCCGTGCGCGAAGACGAACCACTCCTCCTCTCCGCTCTCCAGGGTGAAGGGGACCCGCGCCTCCGACCACCCCGTCTCGTGGAGGACCGGGCGGTGGGTGGAGAGGGAGCAGGATCCGTGCTCCCCCGTGGCGAGCACGCCCGCCGGGGTGACCTCGAAGGTGGGCACGCCCGCCGCAAAGCCATCCCGGGGGGCGAACCGCGCCTGGAACCGCATCCGCCCCCGGGTCACCGCCAGCCGGCGGTGGATCTCGGACATGAGGACGTGGTCCGAATCCACCTCGGGGCAGAGATCGGTGAGCGTTGCCTCCGATCCGTCGGCGGTGCGGAAGACGTGCTGGAGGACGTTGGTCCCCGGCTCGTAGTGGAACTCGGCCTGGAAGGGGTCCACGGGGGCGAGGGAGAAGAAGCCCCCCTTCCCCTGATCCAGGAGGGACAGGAAGACCGGCTCCGAGTCGAACCGGGGGAAGGCCGCCCAATCCACGGAGCCGCTCCGGCTCACCAGGCAGGCCGTGCGGTTGTTCCCGATGGCCCCGTAGTCCCGGAGCGGGAGGTAGGAGGAGGGCCCCTCGCCCGCGGTCCCCTCCCCGTCCGGAGACTTCGCCTCCCGAACCATCGGGAGGGACCCAGTCCCCGGGGCCTCTTATGTGATCCCCCCCTCCTCACCGGGTCCCTGCCCTTTCCCTTCCCAGCGGACCCCGCCCGGTCCGTAGAGCTGCTGGTGGGTCAGGGTGAAGCGGACCTCTTCCCCCTCGGTCCGGGGACTGAGGCTCCGGAGCACCAGGTGCCGCCCCTCGGGGGACGTGGCCAGCGCGTAGGTGAGCTCCCCCACGCGCTCCGTGGCCTCCACCCGGGCGCGGAACGGGCCGGA